>JAEOUN010000077.1 GCA_016839245.1 Candidatus Thorarchaeota archaeon | reverse complement strand
TGCAACACACTCCACCAAAAGACACCGACTAGAGCTGTTATTATTCCTGATATTATAAGGAGTATCCCCAATCTCATTTTCAATATCAAGTTCATTTTGATTCTCACATTAATGACAGGTTTCACTGATTAATAATCTAATTGAAGCTGCGAATAATTAGTCAAAATTGTGGTGGTCGGCGCAAGCAAGGCAAATGGTAAGGGGGGAGTTATGAGGGCATGTTACAGAAAAATATGCCCCGCAAGCCACCTGACCACCATATGCGATATACGCAAAGTTCCTAATAAGCATCACTCTCTAGCTTTCAAAGTAATGTTCCTCAAGCAAAACGCTATAAAACGCATTGAAAACAGGGTTTTGTATGATAGATGAAAAACCTGAAGAACACCGTTATGCACTATCAAGCAGGTGGGTTAAGGAAAAAATAGTCACCATTGAGATTGAAGGAAAAACTGCATTTGAAGTCGCTCCTCCACTTGACTTTTGGCCAGATAGTCCAAAGAAAGCATTATCACCAGAAGATCTCTTTGTAGCATCTGTTGTATCTTGCTATGGGGTGTCGTTATATGGTGCAGCTACCCGATATCATGCTGAATTTAACTCATTCACTGTTAATGCATCTGGTATATTAATGAAAGGAGAATACGGTTGGGAATTTGAGCAGATCACAATCTCGCCTAGAATTGTTGTTCCAACCCAGAAGGACTTGAAACGGATGGAGAAGGCTGCAGAACGTGCGCATCGATATTGTGTTATTTCAAACTCGATGAAATGTCCTGTCCACATAAAATATGAGATAATTGTTGACAATCCTTAGATACGAATGCTCAAGATTGTTTTTCATTCTTCAATCTGAGGTAAAGGAATCTCCGCACTATATTCCTCACCACACCGACACTCTAGTTTGACTGACCATTTCTTAGGCAGTGGCACATTGAATTCGTCAACGACTCCCGTCAAACTTTTCTTGATCCCACTCATTAATCCAACGTAGACATCTGCCAATGAGGAGATCTCTTGGATAAAATCCAGATCTGACAAAAAATACTTGAATGCACTTTTGCAATGAGGGCATGCTGTAAGAAGAAGATTGGTCACATCTCCGCAGTTAGGACATGTTATCTCTTCTCTTCGCATCTCTGGAGCTAATGGCATGTTTAATATAAGATCATTTTGATGTCCACATACATAACAAAAATATCGCAATGGGAGCTCTGGCATTCTGTTCCATCCTATTTGTGATGATAGTAGTTGTGTATCTAAGTGCTAAAAATATAGCTGAGATTTCTATATCCAATATGCATACGATTGCATGTTTACTCCCTATTGCTTCAAAGGTAGCTGGCTACGTACTGGCAATTCCAAGTTGTTCTGTAGTTTCAGTTAGTTTTTGATGAATACTGACTTTTCTCGCAACTAGGATATCTGTATTGCCTAGATTAGCGGCCTCAACAATAACGTCTGTACCCAATTCTAATGATTCATACCATGTATAGGAGTCTATCTTTATGAGTTTCTGCTCTCCTTCAGGAGTTCTTATGCCAATATACCCATAAACAATCTCCTCTTTTCCAAAAGTACCCAGTTGTCTCGATATAATAGTACCTTCAAATATATGTTCCACATTTATCACTGAATAACTATAGTTAACTATCCACATAAAGATATGCATATCGACTATTTCTCATCAAGCACTCGAATATTCCCGGGATAGTATTGCGCGTTTTCAACGTATGAATCAACATAGACATCAATGGCTTTTCGAATAGGGTCATCAGGACTAAGGTCTTTCATATACTTAGCTGGAACTCCAGCGTATACTTTGTGTGGTTCCGTTACTGTTCGCTCATGAAGCAGTGCACAATTTCCAATTAAAGCACCTTCAGCAACTTTGCTTCCAAGCATCAGTACAGCACCCATTCCTATTGCTGCATTATCTCCAATCTCTTCTGAATGAATCGATGCGTTATGCCCGATATTTACTCGCTTTCCGATTCTTGTTGTGAATCTCGGATCTGAATGAATGACAACCCCATCTTGGATATTGGTCTCTTCTCCAATTATTATTGGACCTCTATCTCCTCTAATGGAGACCATTGGGGCAACAAAGACTCTGCTGCTGATTTTTACATCGCCTATCACTGATGCTTGTGGGTGCACAAAAGCAGTAATTGCAATCTCGGGTGTCTTATCTCCTAATGCATAGATTGTCATAATTCTTACCTCTTGGTCAAAATTCCTACATATGCTGCACCACTTTGGTATACTCTTGAAAGTTTCCATCCTGTTCTCTCGGCAAGATTTCTCATCTCTTCAGGACTTGCCAATCGTAACTCTATCCAATCACCGATCAAATCCTTATATTTGACCCTGAGTTTCACAAGTCCTCTTGGTCGATTTTTTTCTAGATTCCTTCTCTGGTATGCAAGATTTGACTGATCTTCTGTTTGTTGCACATCAGAGCTTCCTGCTATAATGATACCTTCTGGCTTTGATATCTCATATGCCCTTTGAAGCATTCTGATGATGTTTTGTTCTTCACCGACAACTCCAAAATTATTTCCATACATTATGATGGTATCAAAGGTGTTAGTTGGAAAGTCTAAATCGCTGGCTGACATAACATATGCTTCTTTCAGTCCCTTTTTCTTACACGCTTCAATTGCTCCTGGGGCTAAATCTATTCCAATAACACTGAATCCTTGGTTTTGGAGATAAAGTGACACTCTCCCTGCGCCACATCCGATATCTAATACAGTTCCCTTCACGTGCTGAATACCAAGTCGCTCTGGTTCACTCCAGTCTAGGATTGTCTTTGTATAATTGTTTATTGAGCGTATGTCAATACGACCATCATCACGCTCGATATAGTATTCTCCAAGTTTACCTCTGGCAGCATCCTTCATTATTTCGTTCCAAGGATCTAACATAGCCTGCTAGGTACTCTAAATACACAAATACTCTTTGTCTTAGTAATGTGAGATAAAACATGCGAAGAATTAAATTAGAAAATATCATCATCGAGTAAAGAGGTGAGTTTGAAAGTGAACGCGCAAGATGAATCTTCCAAAAAGAATGACTTGCCTCAGACTTCAATTACAATTTATGGTGGGAAGAAAGATGAAGTCGGTGATTCTGCTAAACAATTACTAGGAATTTCTGATGACGATTATTATGGTACCTTCTTAAATCTTGGAATCGTAAGACGACTTGGATTCCTGTTTGAAGGCGGTGTTGAGAGTGCTGGAGGGCTTGGAGAAATTGTCTGTGTCTTTGGAATAATAATTATGGTTCTTGCGATGTTTACACTCTGGAATGTCGCTGTAGTCTTTCTTGTTGTTCTCGTTCTAGCAATACTCAGCGGCGGTGCTGCAATCAAGTTTGTCCGTGCTGTGTACATAACTGCACCTCTTGATAGCTTGGACAAGAATCAGCTTAACGAGTTCATCACTGAGCAAGTTTCACGAGGTCGGTTTGTCCGCATCGAGGGAACGCATGCATCGAAGGATCTGAGTAATCTTGCTCAGAAGACATCTTCAGCAGCTCTAGTATTTAGAACGGGTATTCAATTTGCCTTGCTTGTTGCTACAGCTTTTCTAATAATACAGGTTATCTATTACTTTATGATGAATCATTGGATTTCAGGTCTTAATGAGGCAACCCAACTTTTAGAGATTCAAGTCCTGACATACTTTGGGCTGCTTTTCCTTGTCGGAGTGATTCTCATGGATGTTGGAGTACTACTTCGAAGTAGAGCAGCGGGGAGTATCAAAGAATAACTCGAGTTACTTGATCACATCAAAAACAATTGCCCAGAATTCTCTCTCCGAGACACCTGTTCTGAGAGATTTTAGTTCACATTTGATGTTATCAAAAGCAACATGAGATTGAAGTTTTTTGTGCTCCTCATGAGTTTCTTTTACTCTGTCCGTGATCTCGCGTGCTTGTTCTGGAGTTGCTTTGACTCCTCCCATTTTCAATAGATATTCTACAAAATGCCGCCCCACGAATTTTCCAAGGTGGAATTCTCTTTTCCTTCCCACTAATGCTGGACTTATTGGTTCATATGTCATTGAATGTGTCAATTGCCCATGCGAATGTATACCACTTGAATGAGTAAAGGCATTGTCGCCGCTTATTGCTTTATGTAAAGGAAGAGGAATGATGAAATTCTTCTCCACTAGGCGTGAGAGTTGATAGAGCTTTTCAGTAGTAATTCCAGTGTGAATTCTATACAGCTCTTCTAAAGCCATGACAACCTCTTCCAATGCCGCATTCCCAGCTCTCTCGCCATATGCATTCACGCAGACCTGAGGATATGTTACTCCTTCTTCAATAGCCGCGAGAGTATTTGCTGTTGCTAGACCAAAGTCATTATGGCAATGGACAGCAATTGGTACCTTATACTTGCTTTCAACCCATAATCGTGATCTAATCTCTCTTACAATGTACTTCATGACTTCAGGTCGTACGAATCCCACTGTATCAGCTACACAGATCTTGTCAGCTCCAGCATCAATTGCTGTTCGATAGGCTTCGCAGAGAAAGTCCAAATTACTTCTTGTTGAGTCCTCTGCAATGTAATCGATTATCAGACCATGGGACTTACCATATTCGATGCATTCTGTAAGTCGATTGAGAACTTCTTCTCGTGTCATTCTTAATTGGTATTTCAGTCGGAAATCCGATGTAGCAATGAAAATTGGTACCTCATCTACATCAGTCTCGATACAGGCATCCATGTCTTGGATTACTGCTCTTGCCGGCGCGGCGATACTTGCATTTGAAAGACCTTCACGAGCAATAGCTGCGACAGCTTTTTTCTCTGCATTACTTACCGCTGGAAATCCAACAGCGACAATCGCAGTTCCAATGTCATCCAACATCTTAGCGATCTCTATTTTTTCATCGATCGTTAAAGCAACTCCGGGTGTCTGTTCCCCATCTCTGAGTGTTTCATCCCAAATGAACACTTTTTCAGGCAGTGTCTTTGGCTTGGTATCTGGTATTTTGTTGTAGTTGACTGCTAGTCCAGATTTTTCCAACGTTTCCATGTGCCTCACCTATCCAACTGAATACATGGGTTTACTACTCGAATTTATATTGACCATATTTTGGCATTCTCTCAATATCCTTATCCAGCAAAATCATTTGCTTTTCATATTCATTCTTGGTAAGCTCTCCTTTTTCGAGAGCTCTCTTTGCTTTTCCTTTCTTATATTCAAATCTCTCTTTGTCAATATGCAAGAGTCGAAGGGAAGACTCTGTAATTGCCTTTGTATTGGTGACCTTAGCAATACCATCAAGCAATGGCATCCAGCAAATCTCTTCGACATGGAAGGAGAATTCTAGTCCCCTCTCTAGGATTCTATTCCAGATTGGACATGATTTAACAATGATTGTCTTCTTGTCCACTTCGATTTCAAGGCCAATAGAACTCAGAATTTCACCTGCAATCAAAGCTGCTCTTTCAGGACCTTTACCACCCATTGACTCAGCTAGTTCCTGTCCCATCTGTCTGAATCCTCCACTATATCCTTCGTACATAGAGAGTGCTCCTGTGTTATCTCTGAGACCCCACCAGAGACCGTCAATGAATGCTACAAATCCTCTCCTAAGAGTGTCTAGTTCACTCATTTGTTTGCCTCCTCCACGAATGGCTCACCCCATTTATTGAGAAATGCAATCTCCTCGGGTCCTTGCCTTGGTGGACCTAGTGTTCTCTCATATAGTGGATATCCCAATGTTAAACACAAAATAGGCACCCAATGAGGATATGGAATATTGAGTTTCTCTGATATCGCACCAACATCATCAAAATGATCCAGTTGAACTGATGATACACAACTTCCTATGCCAAATGAAGCTGCAGCTAAAGCCATATTTTCCAGCATCATGGCTCCTGCAATAACCGCATGACGTGGTCCTGACCAACCATAGACGCCTCCGGTTCCTCTCAGTGTAGGTTGTGAATTGCCAACATGTGTTTGATCTACAGCCAAGACGAGAAGAACAGGAGCACCGTGAGTTTCAGGTTTTCCCTTGATATACTCAAATCGTTGTCCAGTTATGAGGATATCAATAGTCCTCTCAAGACTTGCCTTTGACTCAATGTAGCTCAATCTTCGCTCTATTTCTTGTCTAGGCGTTGCTCTACCAAACAAGAGAATTGTTCGATCTACGGCAATCTGCCCAATAAACTCCTGCAATTTCTTATCGCGGACTACGATTACACGCCAAGGCTGCTGGTTCTCAGCACTAGGTGCATAACCACCGGCTTCTATGATCTTATAGATTAACTCGTCAGACACATCTTTTGATGTATCATAGTCTCTGATAGCACGACGATTTTTTATTACTTTGATTGCTTCGTTGTCTTCCAAGCCCTAAATCTCCAGTCAATGATACCCTGTCCTCTATATTTCTCTCTTAAGTAAGTAACTCATCATTAGGAAGAGAACAAAAACAAGGGATAATTGGTCATTTGGTTGAATTGCCAATGACCAATTGTTTTCTACATTAATGGAGCATCACGGCCATCATATCTGACATGAAAGCCTGTTTCTAAATTCGCACACTCTTTGAGAATGTTACTACTTGCCACGATTCTTTGAACTTGATTTGTTCCCTCATATATCTGAAGTAATTTTGCATCGCGCATAAGCTTTTCAGCTGGATATTCACTTAGATATCCATAACCGCCCATAATCTGGACTGCATCAGTTGCATTCTGCATCGCTGCATCTGCCGCAAAGAACTTTGCAAATGCTGAATCTTTTGAGTTTCTTAGGCCATGATCCGCCATCCATGCAGCATATCTTGTCAGCTGTCGAGCAGCAGCTGCTCGTGCACCCATATCAGCCAGCATGAAGCTTATGCCCTGGAAAGTACCAATCGGTTGTCCAAATTGATGTCGAATATTTGCGAACTTGGCTGCTTCATCAACAGCTCGCTGTGCTACGCCTGTTGCAATTGCGGCAATTCCTGCCCGTGTTTTATCAAGGGTCATCATAGCAATCTTAAAGCCATCTCCTTCTTTGCCAACCAGACAGTCCTTGGGTACTCTAGCATCTTCAAAGATGACTTCACTCTGGACAGAACCTCTTTGTCCCATCTTATCTTCAATGATCCCGATTTTCACTGCTTTACTCTTTGGTACCATGAAGCAAGAGAGACCCTTACTTTTCAGTTCAGGTTGAGTTGATGCAAATACAGTAAAGAGCGATGCTTGAGGTCCATTTGTGATAAAGCACTTGACACCATTGATGACATATTCATCACCATCTCTCTCAGCTCTAGTAATTACTGCTCCTGCATCAGATCCTGCCATACGTTCCGTCAAACAGAACGCTCCGAATTTTGCTTCTTTACCTGTAATTAGAGGTGTCACATATGTCTTGAGCTGTTCTATTGTGGCTCCGATTACTAGTGGTGCAAAAGCAAGATTATTGCACATGATTGAAGTAGCAATTCCTGCACAACCGTACCCTGTTGCCTCAGAAACAAGTGTTTCTGAAAGTAGTGAGAGACCTGGTCCATTAGCTTCAGTTGGAATATGAAGATTCAAGAGACCTGCTTCAAAGGCTTTTTGAACAATTTCTTTTGGAAAATCGTTTCTTTGATCCATCTCCAAGGCCCTTGGCGTAATATTTTCAAGCGCAAACGCTTTGGCTCGTTCCCAAAGCTTCTGTTCCTTTTCCGATAGTGAAAAATCCATCGTCAATCCCATGTGGTTCGTTTCTTTACGGCTTATTATCTCTTCGGAGAGCGAGAAATTCAGTTTGAATAATTAATTTTCTAAAGATTTGCTGTTTGCCTACGTCTTTTTATACCTGTTTTTTTAATTTGCCTTATCTTAACTGAGGTGGTATCACTACTTGCCGCTAAGAAACACGAATATAGTAAGTGCAGCTCAGACAAAATTTGGAGGTCTAGAGGGAATAACACTCAGAGAGATGTTTGCTGAAGCTGTTGATAAGGCAACAATTAATGCAGGTATTCCGAAAAAGGACATTCAAGCCGCATTCATTGGTTGCTTTATCCCTGAGATGTTGGTACATCAAGGGCACACAGCACCACTACTTCTTGATTTTGCTGGACTAAAGGGTCTCCCTGCGACACGACACGAAGATGCATGTGCTTCTGGAGCAACCGCTCTTCGTGCTGCTGTGATGGCGATTGAATCAGGTCTCTATGATACTGTGTTGGTCGTAGGCGCAGAAAAAATGACTTCTGTCTCAACAAATAAGGCAACTGAAGCTCTTGCAGCAGCTGCCGACGATCAGTTTGAGTCAAGCATTGGCCTTACATTCCCTGGAGTCTTTGGAATCGCTGCTGTAGCACACATGCAAAAATATGGTACTACAGAGGAAGATATGGCATTGGTCGCGGTCAAAGCACACAAGAATGCCTCTACTAATCCTTATGCACAATTCCAGAAAGAAATTACACTTGAAAAAGCAATGACGCCTCGATATATTGCTTGGCCATTGAAGCTCTTTGATTGTTCACCAATCTCTGATGGTGCAGCAGCCTTGGTATTGACATCAAACGAGAAAGCAAAACAATATACTGACCTTCCGGTAAAAATCATTGGGACAGGTCAAGCTTCAGCATCAATGAATTTGTGTGATAGAGATGATTTGACATCTTTCAGTGCATCAGTTGATGCAAGTAGACAAGCATACAAAATGGCTGGATTGGAGGCAAAAGACATGGATTTTGCTGTTGTTCACGACTGCTTTACCATTGCAGAAATCATTGCTTCTGAAGACATTGGTTTCTTCAAGCCTGGTGAAGGTGCAAAAGCAGTACGCGATGGGGTAACTGCACTTGATGGTAGTAAACCAATCAATCCAATGGGTGGACTGAAAGCTGTTGGTCATCCTGTTGGCGCTACTGGAGTCAAGCAAGCTGTTGTTACCTATCGTGAGTTAATCGGAGATGGAGGCCCCAATCAGGTTTCCAACCATGATACTGCAATTATGCATAATTTCGGTGGAACGGGAGCAACATGTGTTGTGAATATCATGAGGAGGGCTGATGTATGAGTGAAAAACCATCTGTTGAACAATACCTGAAAAACATCGAGGACGGTCATTTCAAAGCATACAAGTGTACTGAGTGTGGAAAGGTTATTGCTCCTCCATCGGGTTCCTGCTATAGCTGTGGAAGTAGTAACATGGAATGGACTGAAGTCAGTGGAAATGGGAAACTGATTTCATTTACTGTCATTCATGTTGCGCCTGATGAGTTTGCAGAAGAAGTACCATATTTTGTGGCAATAATCGAACTTGCTGAGGGAACTCGTATTAGTGCGCGTTTGCTTGGATTTGATCCATTGAATCCCAGTGCAGTCGAACTTGGAATCGAACTCAAATTGGATTATGAGAAGGGTAAGTCTGGCAAGAACTATTTGGCATTCCGACCTGCATAAATCACTAGAGCGGGGTCTTCAAGAGTAGACCCCTGTTCTCTTCTCTTTCACAATATCTATAATGATTCCAGTATGAAAACAAATGAGAGGTCATACATATTGGTAGAGAAAAAATACTCTGACTTTCTTCGAATTCATCCTAAGCCAAGCGAAATCACTTTCAGAGAACACGTATCCGGTGTTACAGCAGATTTTGATCAAGCCCTCCTACAGGAATACCTTCCAGTGACATCAGGTGTTCAAAATGGTGATCAAATCCTTACCAATACACTTGGTGTTGTTATTCCTGATGCAACCCGTGAAGCATTAAAGCAGACAGATTTCATTGGAGTCTATGGTCGCGTCATTAGATCCAAACAATATTCCTCTCTACTCTGTCTTCAATATCTGTATATCTGGGACTATCAAGCTGTACCTGCCCATGAAGGCGATTATGAACCAATTTTCATCTA
>JAEOUN010000013.1 GCA_016839245.1 Candidatus Thorarchaeota archaeon | reverse complement strand
ATTTCTTCCTGGGACATTCTCGTCTCTCTTCAATGTCCTGCCTGCGAGCATCGCCGCGTATCGATGGACATTATTGGTGACACTCATTCCCTCTGCAATTGCTCTTGTGTTAATCATTTTCATGTCTTCCGATACTCCTTCATCCTCTTCGCCACAGATTAGTCTGAAGAATGTGATTCATTGGAGTTTCATTAGTAAATACGCAATGACTGTGACGACAGTGGGAATGGGCGCAGGAGTAATCGTGATGTTCTTCAATCTCTTCTTCAAATACCAGTTTTCAGCTAGTGCTGATTTAATCGGCATAATCTTTGGAATAAACACAATTGTTCTTGCTTCAGGTAACTTTCTAGCGCCTGTATTGGCTGATCGGTTTGGAAAGGTCAAAACTGTTGTTTTTACAGAAGCATTGTCTATTCCTTTCCTCTTGCTGATTGGACTTGCAGAGACTCTACCTCTTGCTGTTCTTGGCTATGTCGCCAGAAGTACATTGATGAACATGGCTGGACCTGTTTCAAATGCTTTCTTTATGGAGAACTTAACAAAGGATGAACGTGCTACTGCTGTAGGTGTGGTGCGTACAGGAGATTCGCTAGTTCGTGGAATTGGAGCTAATATTGGTGGATGGTTCCTTGCGATGGAAATGTATCAAACACCATATTTTGTGGTTGCAGGTCTCTATGTTCTTGCCATAATTATGTTTTATTCGTTCTTCAAGAAAAAGGAGCGTGAACTTGCTCTACTCAAGAAGACTGAACTATCAATAGAGCCAGAACCTGAGGAGCCCTTCGAAATCACATAGGTCGTCATCGTTATTTGCAAAATAAAATCATCTTTGATCTGCTTTGTCTATCCTGCGGTGTAAATCTCTCTGCGAATTTGTACAGTATGTGTTTTATTCTAACACAGTTCACATATTATGATAGATTTGATTTGCACGTTTGATTGTTTCCTCGTCCGCAGGAAAGACGATTGGAATTGCATTGTAGACACTCTGGCAAGGAGTTCCCTTGGCATAATGGAATACAATCTTTGGCCGACCTGAGTCTTGACTGTAATCAACTTCTATGACATAACTCATAATTGTCTTACATTCGTTGCTTCCTTCTGGATGACGACATAGACTAGCTTGACCGGGATTTCCGTTATGATCCTTAAGTAATGAAAAGATCTGATCCATTGTCTTGATTTCACGTATCAATTGATATCCCCGCTCCACCCGTCTTACGCTGTTATCATATCCTGTATTTTCTTCAATCAGACTTCTTTCAGTGTCTAACATTATATGATGACCCGTTCTAAGAACGCGTCTCTCCGACCATTCAATTGAATGGTCATTTCCTGCGAGTTCAATTGCAAGCATACTGTCATTGTCTGCAAGGATTAGGTTGCCCCATTGATAGTTGCGTCCCTTTTTTAGTTGATCAACAGTCATGGTTAGTCCATCTTCTGCATCCTTGGAAAACATGAGAAGTTGTTCTGTGAGTACATGGTATGATGGATCCGAAGTGTCTTTGACATGAGTGTTCGCAATTGCAAGTCCAAATCTGTTTACACCAATTGCTATACCTTCAATCTTACCAGTGACATTGTCTATACCTCTGATACCAAAGCAGTCAACATCATAGAATAACTCATCTCGATGGTCATTAGCAATCATGTCTCTATTCTTGAAAAGTACGGTTTTTTTCAAATCCGGTAGAATAATTGCACCCGCGAAGCTCGGCATAGCTAACACACAACTCAACCTCGTTCATGCGTGTAAATATAAGTTATCAGTGTAGCTAGCTATTAGAAAATTCGTCTGAAATGAACACATAGTGATACCAAATGATTGATATTGATGCTATTCAAAAATGTCTTGAGACTTCAATTTTGAAGTTCACAATTCTTACTTACAATGAAGTCGATTCAACGAATGCTATAGCAAAGGAACAAATTCTTGAAGGCGCTGATGAAGGATTGCTCATCATCGCTGAAAGCCAAAGAATGGGGCGAGGTAGAAAAGATAGACATTGGTATTCGCCTCTAGGTGGGCTCTATTTCTCTCTTGTGCTGAAACCAAGACTAGGTATCACTAGTGCACCTCTGATGGGTCTCTTGGCTTCTTGTGCAACGGCTGAAGGGCTCCGTGCGATTGGCGCTCAGAATGCTTATGTGAAATGGCCAAATGATATTCTTCTTGATTTTGACAAGGTGTCAGGAGTCCTAAGTGAGCTTGTTACAATTGACCACGATAGACATCTTGTCATCATTGGCATCGGGATAAATCAAAATTCGACATCATCCGATTTTTCAAAGGATTTCGTCTATGCTGTTACGACTGTAAGAGATTATCTAGGTCGTTTGACTTCTCGTGAAGAGCTACTCTGTCATATCATCAATTCATTTGACAATCTGCTAAGAATCGTTGCATCTGAAAATTCCTTCAAGACCGTTATACAGACTTGGAAAGCGTTATCATCGACGCTCGGAAATCGTGTACGGATTACTGAAGGGTCAGAAGTCTTTACTGGAACAGCTGTGGATGTTTTGGATGATGGATCACTGTTAGTGCGGACCGATGAAGGAGAAAAGATAGTAACCACGGGTGATGTTAGGCATCTTCGTAACGATTAAGTCAGAAAAAGAGGGTGAAGGTTTGGAATCATGAAATTCCTTGTAATATCTGACATTCATGATAATTGGAAGCATCTTCGAGAAATGCAACAATTAGCTAAATCTCTCGATGGCGTCATTTTTCTTGGTGATTTATCACTGCATAAGCGAATCTCTCCATATGCATTTGAGAATCTATTTAGAATTCATGAGGCGGCAAACTGGATGATTGCTCTACCAGGTAACAGTGCATATCCGGAAGAATTTGAATATCTCGACACCCTTGGAATAAACCTTCATGGAGCTTCTACTCACTTCGATGCTATTGGTTTCTTCGGGATTGGTGGAGGATCGGATCCAGTAGAACTCATTCTTGACCTTCGACGTTATTTCATTGAGGAATCACCTACGCCCATCGAATTAAATCCGAAATCCATTGAGACCCTGAATGTCTTTGGAATTGATATTCGAAACGGTAGATTTGAGGTTGAACCGTGGACTGTAGAGCAGGTCCAAAACCTAGAAAAATATCGTGGGCCCTTTGATCACTGTGAGAATGAAATCTTTAACATTTTCTCTGCTGGATATCGGGGAATCGCTCAACTTCCTGACCATATTCTACTCTCTCATATCCCACCATATGAGCCAGGATTGAATGCTCTACTCCCAGAAGGTGTATCAACTGGAAGCAAAGCTATCAGTAGATTCATTCAGACTCACAAGGTTTCCTGTGCTTTATCCGGGCATTATCATCTCCATTATGAGTTCAAAATAGATATTGTTCCCTGTTTTATCTTTCCTGCCGTAGTTGATGGTTTTTATTCGATTCTTTCGATAGATACGATTAACGACACAATAGATATGAGTGTTAACGAGTTTTGATGAACTATTGAGTTTAAGTGAAATTGTATTGAAGAGATACATGTCTATGGAGTAATATCTTATGAGTCCTGCAGTGGTTAAAATCAAACAAGAAGAACTTGACATAGTAAGAGATGTGATTTTGAAGAACCCACATTCATCACTTGAAAAGAAGAAAGGAGAGTATGAATCTTTCCGAATCAATTTTGCAGGCGAATCGATTGTAGCATATACAAGTGGTAAAATTGTTAGCAATGGGTCACGAGCAGAGGCTATTGTTCGTGCAGCCATTCTCTCATTGACTTCTTCCACTTCTGATATTGGCATCATTATTGGTTCTGATGAGGCTGGAAAAGGCGAATGGTTAGGACCACTGGTGGTTGCTGCTGTTGCACTATCACCTTCACAGTCAGTAATTCTACGGACTCTGGGAGTGATGGATAGTAAAGCTATACCCATTGAGAAAATGGCTTTGATTGTAAAAGATATTGAATTGAATTCAACAAACATGAAGGTCTTGTTGATTACTCCTGAGACCTTCAATTTACGATTTGAAGAGATTCATAAAGAGGGAAAGGATCTCAATGATCTGTTAGCTTGGGCACACTCCAAAACAATCTCTGAAATTTTTCAGGAACTTCCTTCAGATATTCGAATTCGAGTAGTAATTGATGAGTTTTCTCGTGTTAAGACTGAACAGAGATTGGCCCGATTGATTCCCTTAGAAAGCATTGAGCTTATTCAGAGACCTCATGCTGAGGATGAGATTGCAGTAGCTGCTGCAAGTATTCTTGCAAGAGAAGCACGAGAAGATTGGATTGACCGTCAATCTGAAAGGACTGGTATTGATCTTAGAGATTTGAGCATAGTCGACGCTAGTCAACGGAGTGATCGACACACCTTCTCAAAATTGCAGTATCTTAACAAAATGTCTGAGAAGAAATAGATCCTCTGTCTAGTACTCAAAGATTATAACTAATATTAACTATAGTTTATATATGCTACTCGTATATGCATTGATCGGAGCATCATTACTATCAACTCTCTCCTACCTTTATGGTCTGATTGTTGAGTCTAAGCATCTAAGATTTCCTCGACAAATGAGAACAAAGTTTCCCGACATGTGGATGGAAGGTTTACTTAACTGCGAATATTCTCCTGCTAAACAAGCCTATGGACCCGCAAGGATTCTCTTATCTTCAGGAACGATACTTCGACCAAAATCTGAAAGACATGAGGAAAAATGACAATTCTACTTGTCTTACATTCTATCGGCCAAGGACCGTCCTTGCATTACCAGTTTCTTAACATCATTATTTGCTATTCTATACAACTTACGAGTTCCATCTCTTCGAAAGCTCAGGATGCCTGCTTTTACCATTTTATTGAGGTAGGCTGAAACAGTTGATTGTGCAAGACCAAACTTTGGAAAGATATCGCACTGGCATTGCTCACCATCCATAAGCAAATCTACTATCTGCAATCTCTCTGGATTTCCAAGTGCTCGATGAAGCTCAACCCTCCACATTGTCCTTTTGTCATACGGCATGATTTTTCACTTCGCTACATTGGTTGTCCTTTCCAGAACTCCTTCCTTCGTAAGTATTTCGCAAGATACACAAGACCCAACATAATGGGCACTTCCCAAAACAATCCCATTGTAGTTCCAAGTGCAGCAATTGAACCAACTCCATAGATAGAGACCGCTGTCGCTATAGCAATTTCAAAGTGACTTGATGAACCAATGATGACAGTAATCGATGCCTCTCTATATGCAAGATTGGCAACTCTTGTCACAAGAAGATTGTATCCTAAAACAATTGCAAAACCAAGAAGCAATGGGATTGAGACCAAGACCAGTAGATCTGGATTCTCTAACATTACAGTCCCATTTAATGAGAAGAGAACTATCAATGTCGTTAGTAAAGCTAGTAAAGCAATCTTTCCGACTGCTGGTCTGTATCGTTCATTGAACCAAGCAGTTCCCTTCCAGTCGGTAAGGGTCTTTCGTGTAATAATGCCTAGCAGCAGTGGAGCTCCTATGAAAACAAGAACTGAGATGACCAGTTGCATCCTATCTATTGGGATGTTTGATATTCCTGTAAATAATGCGACAAGCGGTGCAAAAAGAATTAGAATAGTGATGGTATTCAATGTTGTATTTATCACATTCTGCTCTTGATTTCCATCCGCGAGATATCCCCACACTAGAACCATCGCTGTGCACGGACTTGATGCAAGAAGTATAACCGCGACAATTAATTGCTCATTTCCAGCAAGAAAAGTTATAGCTAATACATATCCAACAATCGGAGCAACAACCCAATTCGAGATCAGGGTGAGTATGATTGGTCTTGGATTTCTTCCAAGTTTCTTTAGTTCTGATGCCTGTAAATTAAGCATTGCAGGATACATCATTAAAAATAAGCAGATGCCTATTGGAATTGATACTCCGGAAATTTGCCATGAGTCGATTGCCTCACTAATTCCCGGGATAAGCTGTGATAGGAGGATTCCGAGAAGCATACAGACACCTATCCAGATTGGCAGGTATTTCTCAAATGTACTCAGCCCTTTCTTTTTACTCTCTAGGTCTTTTGCTGGAATATCCGTAGTCATTGCAGGTCTCACCAGATCGTTTCAAAAGTAATTCAATAGAAACTACACTTCAATAATCGAATTATTGCGATATTTAAATAATATGAAGGGTACGAATCTATGTGGGTCTCCAGAAGGGAGTTATCTCTTTAGTGTCCGTTTCCTTCTGGTTCTCTCCCACGCCTTCTTTATATGATAGGCCTGATGTGCTTTTCGAGATTCAAAGACTTCCAAGTTACCATAGCGATTATCTGTCTTTATCTTGTTTTGGTGGTGAACTACCTCCCCCTGTCGTAGTCTTCGACCTAGCATCTTCTCAGCTTTCCAACGATGAACGAGCTTTCCCGAGTCAATGAATCTAAGGTATCCCTGAGCATCTCGATAGGTCTTCCTAGACATACTCTCTCAAAACTTATTTTCAGTTATAATAGATTGCCATCGGATTCTTGCTCAGTGCAATTACGCGCGAAAACAAATGTGTCATCGAGTGGATTCATTTACTCATTTGCTACTCCAGGCTATGTATCTTCAGAATATCTTGCCCAGCTCTATCGCGATGAATCAGTCTTTCCACTCTCTATCCATTTTGTCAATTCTCTGTATCGAAACCTGAATTTCATTCTCTGTAAATTTTAATATATCATGATGATTTCAATATTCTGAAAAAAGACAAAACCATCTTTATAGAATAAAGTACCTTATTGTCTAACAGAACATTCAAAACCAAACGCACAAATCAAGAGAATTAATGTGAGGACTTCGCCATGCCAAAAAAATCGTTCGAGAAACTTGCAGAGATGCGTGAGAAGGCACTTGAGATCAGAATCTAAAAAAGCACTTTCATCTATTAATTTTGCATTTTAGGACTATCCAGAATGGAAATCAACCATCATATAGTTTTATTCGACATTTTAAACCAATCAATAACAGATTTAGCATCTTACAACCGTGAAAAATGTCTAGAATGCTTTTGAATAGAACATAGAAATCTTCTGGCATCTATGTTATACTCTTAGCATTTTGAACCATAGTATTCTTGTGAGTTGTTATGAATGATGAGAGCAAAAGTACCATTGGATTTGGTCTGATAGCAAAGAGTTTTCTTGTCCTCATAGTAGCTGGCATCCCAAGTGTACTCTCTCTTTGGATATTGACACTTTCAGTATACATTAATGGATTAATTCGTGCCTATGCCTTTCTCTTTTCAATAGGATGTTTCTTCCTCGGTTCTTTACTTTTGGTTTTTCTTGGCTTCTCAAAAGAAAAAGCCATTGTCTGGGCTAGTGGATTAGTCATATCCTTTTGTATCCTACTGGCAAGCTCAATCTTGTACATCATTCATCTTGCTTTTCTACATCTCTTGGAAACTTTGATAGTCTCTGGAATTTTATTGCTTATTGGTTCGTTAATTTATGCGCAGTATGTTTCACGGATTGATACACAAACTGCTAATAGTTCAACGAGTGATGCTCTCTCCCTATCGACAATATCAATATCTAAACCAATGTTCGTGGGTGGAATTGAGCTCGTTCAATTGTCCGAGTCACATTTTTCTTCAACAACAAATCGTGAGAGCTACAAACCATACCTCGATTTACTCCGTGCTATAATATCAGCAAATATTCCACTTACGTTGAGAATTGAAAGAACAAATGAAAGAACGCGCATTTTCTACCTGACTTGGTCAAAACAAGAATCTCGTCTTCTTGAGTATATACAAAGATTAGAAGACAATATAACAACAATCCTTGTTGGAATGAAATTCAATGTCATTCCAAAATTTACAGGAATAGATCTGGCCAAGAATTTGATTGCAGTTACTGCTTCTCTTACAGGTGAACCGCTCTCAATAGAAGAAGAAATTCAACAGATAGATGCTATTACAAGTACTGCAAGACTCCTGCAGAATCTTTCAAACGGGATTATTCAGATATCTGCTAATCCCATACAACTTAGTAATAGAAGGCTGAAGAGTCTTGAGAATCAGTATAAGAAAGAAGTAGCACAATCAGAGCGTGTAATATCTACGCCTAAAGAAGATTTTCTTAGTAGAGAGATTCATGAATCAATTACTAAAGTCGATCCTCATGCTCAAAGGAATGCCGCATCTCTTGCTATTCAGATAGACCGTTTGAGCATGAAGAATCTCTGCGAAGTTCATGTTTCTATTTCTTCTTGGGATGTCAACAAGTCTGTAGCTGGTGAGAACGCGATGAGGTTATTGACTACTCTTAGAGGAAGACTGGCACTAGCTGATAAAAATAGAGAATTTGTCACGAAGATCAATAGCAACATTATGGAAGGAAATCGTCTTCTCAGAGGTGAACCTACTGGAAAATCCACTCTATTGTCCATAGGAGAGGCTGCAGTATATTTCAATATACCAAATTGTGATGTAGGCATTCCAGTCGTTGACTATGCAACGTTTCATTCAAATCCTGCAAATCTATCTTCTCAAATCAACACTACAACAAGCTCCTCAATACCTCAAAAACCAAGTATTTGTATTGGCAAGGTTTTGGATGAATCAGGAAGAGAAATTAGTGATTTCTGGATTCTTTTAGAAGATTTAGCCACGCACTCAGAAATCTTGGGCGATATTGGTACAGGAAAGACCACAACACAGCTCTGTATTTTGCACGAACTACTCAAGCACTCGATTAATTTTCTTATATTTCTTAAGTCGAAGAATGAAGAATATCTGCGATTCATACGAACCAATAACCGTGTGCGTATTTTTACAATAGGTGATGATACAATCGCTCCTGGGAGATTCTGCCTGACTTCTTTTCATGAAGCAGTTCATGTTAATCAAATCATCAATAGCATCAAGACTGTCTTTGTAGCTTCGAAACCGATGGAAGGTATGGTCCGAGAATACTCCGAAAAGGTCATTGAACTTACATTCAAACGAATGGGGTGGGATAGAGATACAAATACTAGGGGATTGCCGCTCATCTTACAAGACTTTCTGGAAACGATACCTCTAATCGAAGAAGAACTGCAGTATAGTATTCGGGGAAATCAAGATTTTCGTGGAGCCTTAGTCGGTAGATTTAGCTCAATATGTGAGGGCGTTCTTGCGAATATCTTTGGTACTATAACGGGTATCTCATTAGAGGAACTGGTTTCGAAATCAACCATTTTCCTTCTTGACAAAATGTCTAGAGAAGAAGCTGCATTCTTTATGTTTTGGCTAATCAACAATGTTGCGCTCTATTATGAATCTTTGAAAAAGACTGATGGACCGAGTGAAATTGGACTAAAGCACTACGTTGTTTTGGAGGAAGCGCATCGTTTCCTCGAAAGCACTTCTGATGGTAATATAGAGGAAGGTCATAGTGCATTTTCAGAAGCCCGTAATACCATCTGTACTACTATGACTGAGTCCAGAAGTAGTGAACTCGGTTTTGGCTTGACCACTCCGCATGGTGTGAAACTAAGTAATGGGATTTCTACCATTGCCTTGAATGTATTCATGCATAAGACGAATTCAATTACTGATCGAAGAATTATAGGAAGTCAAATCAACTGCAATGATGATCAAATTACCAAGATTGGATCATTAGAAAAAGGAGTGGTAGTTGTTCGTACTGCAAGCAACACCAAACCTGTCTTGGTGAGAATAAACAATCCACTAGAACTGTATCCGAAATTGAAATCAGAAGTACCTGTGTCTGATACGGATATCAAGAAACACATGGAACCGATTCTAACTGAAAATCCGCATTTTAAATTCAGATTTGATTTCACTCGAAAAGTTCCTGCTATTCATGAAATCAATAGTGAAAATCAGGTTAAGATAGATTTTAACACTCTATCACGACTCTATACTCTGGTAAGACATCCGAGTTTCAATGGAATAGTCAACGGAATTGATTTACTCATCCAAAAGAGTAATTCGCTTTTAACCGCATTAACGATGAAACACATTGTACTCACTGTGATTGATGATTATGACAAACGAATATTCTATGTTAATCATCTTCTCTGGTTGCTTTCACAAATGGTTAGTTCATGGTCTGCTGATTTTGAAGAACATGTAATATCCAACCTTGCTAAAATTCTACCTTGTGATAGGAATAGCATCATTGTCGAAGATACATCTCCTCATGAACGAATAAAGATGGAGTTGGTGAAACGTAATTCAATTGATAATGGGGATAGCATCAAATCTCTCTTGAAAGAAATTGTCAAACAAGCAATTGAAGAGCAGGATCAGATTGTTTCAAGAAAGACCGATACACAAGTGAAACCTTTGGATTCAGTGGAAACCTCTTTGCAAATGATAGATGCAGTAATCAAGACCAAGCTCTTTACAGAGGGCTATTTTGAGCGTCTTAGAGGCGCATCAGAGGGTGACATTGATTCATTCTTACGACTGTTAACTGCATTCTCAAAGAAATTAGCAAGTTCATCTGAAATGACTTCTGATCTGTCATTGTTACTTCTTCATCGTGCACGTTCTATTCTTAACGAGCCTGCAGACGAAGAACTTTGGGCTGTCCTATCAGAAGCGGTCAAGATTGCAACAACTGACCGAGGGGCTCCTGTTGCCGCGTGAATTTTCTGAGGACCCTGAGAGGAATGACTCTCCTGAGTATAAAGAGTATAATGAGAACAAAGAAGTCGATGAGATAAGAAAATCTGCTGAAAAATTAACATCCGAGGTCTCAGAAGAACTTGAACATAATGATACTGCTGAGCATATTGCTGAGCAAGCGATAGGTGAACTACGCGAGATGGACTCTGAAGCTGAACGAGCTGAGGAGCTTGCAAAAGATGTTATGGAAGAATTGGATGGCTTCGAGGAGAATCTTGGGCATAAGCTTGATGATGTACGAGAAGAACTCCACGAGGAATTTGTGGATGATATGGATGAAAAATTAGGAGAAACATCACTCGAAGATTCGACGACTGAGACCAAATCTGACGCAAAGGGCGAAACAAATGAGGAAATTGAGGTTTCAAGTGAATCATACATTGAAGGAAACGATGGCATGGTCTATGCAATAGAATCCGGTGAAGCACCTCATACTGAGACCGAGGTTGAAACAGAGGAAATGGCTGACACTCACAATGAGTCAGTCACTGAGGTCTCCAACTGCTCGAATAATGCGACTAACGAGATTGGCGAGTCTATTACTCCTTCTGAGACTCAGGTGTCTGAAACTGAACGGACATGTGAGTCTGAAAAAGGTGAACATCCTCAACAGGTATCGGAAACAGAAGAAGTTCACTGCAATGAGACTCCTGATGTGGAGTCAAAAAAGAAAACCGTTTCAGAAAAAGAAGCGAATGAAATTCATGATGGCGAGTCCACTGATACTATAGAAGAAACCTCGAGACATGAAATTCAATCTATTGAGACCAAACCCTCGCCAGAAAGAGATGATGAACTGATTGTTGATTCTGAGGGTCAACTCCACCGAGAAGAATCAAGTCCTGAGAACTCTATGGAATCTCTGGATGAAACAGAAGAGTCTGAGAGTCTACAGTCTGACGCACAAGCAGAACTTGTAGAAACGAATGCTCCAATCCTTGAAAACGATGAAAGTGAGATACTCGAAATCTCAGAGGAATTGACCTCAAAAATCGATGAACTTCTGGAGGATTTTGAACTACCCGATGAACAGGAAGTAGATGAATCACGGATCATTGTGGATGCTATGACCGGGGAAGAACATCTTGACACATCTCTCGAACCACGACCATATTTCGCTGAGTCTGAAGAAGATATTGAGGAGAAGGAGCAGGAGAACATTCGCGAGAAATTAATGGAGTTGTTCTCCAGCTTGACTGAGGAAGAACGTGAGGAGTTCAAGAGAGCCACACGGT
Source organism: Candidatus Thorarchaeota archaeon (assembly GCA_016839245.1). The sequence continues at coordinate 4,792 of JAEOUN010000013.1, read as the reverse complement.
CTGAAATCGAGACTGAGGATGATCTTGAGGAACTTGTAAAAGAGTGGTATCGTGAACTTGTAAGTCCAGATCTTAAACAAAAGGTTGAGGAGTCAAGAGAATACATTCGGAAGAAAAAATCTGGCGATGTGCCGCAACTCTTTCGAGAGATCTGGGCTCTTGAAGTTGAGCGTGCATGGACGCATGTTGTTGGAACGAGGATGCTGAATTCCACGTTACGCCGCATGACCAGTAGCGAAAGGGCAAAGGCTCGAACCAAGAAGAAGGTCAAGAAGAAGCGAAAGACTGGGTATCATCGTGGAAGAGTACGCATGATTAAGCTGCATGGACCAATGCGTGGGAAGCGACCAATAGCTTCTTTCGAGAGTTACAAGAGATGGTTGGAGAGTAACTATCCCAGTTTCTGCATACGTGATGATTATCATGTACTCTTAGAGCAGGTGCGGAAATTCTTTGAACTCAGGAAGGCTCTGGGTAAAAGAACAACCATCAGACAATTTGAACTGGACGAGATTGCAGAGCAGGTCGGTCTAAAGCCATCGACAGCTCGGGACTGGACATTCAATGAGCAAATTCCGCATCTCTTCCAGATCGTCGATTCTACTCTGTCAAAGAGAGAGGCTCAATTACTCCGTTTGCGGATTCTAAAAGCTGCTGGCGGTATCGGTCAATGGTCCGAACTTGAGGTGCGGTTGAGGCAGATCTACCCGGGAGAGTCGTACAAGAAGATTGCACAGTATAGGAGTAAGGAGTCACGGGTGAAGGAGTTCTTTGCCTTCCTGCGGGAACTTGAACTCGGTGGAACCCAAAAGGGGATTGCTCGACGGACTGGGATTTCACAGCGACGGGTCAGGGCTTTTCGGGCTGGGGAGGTTCCGTGGCTCATCAGGCATGTATTGTCTGTGGTAGGCATGCTCAAGCCGACAATGAGGTACAAGTCTCATAGTGCATCAGTGTACAAAACTCGGATTCGCTTCACTAAGGTTCGCGGGCAGGAGATACATTCGTATGCTGAGTTCAAGAGGTTGGTAGACCGCGAGTTTCCATGGCTCAAAGAACGGTCTGACTATACGAGGCTCATGGCTGCTGTGCGGGCTTACTTCGAATCTCTTCGAAAATTCAGCAGCCAGACTCATATCACTCGAAACGAGATCGTTGAGTTCGTCAAAGAGAAGAGCCTATCTGTGGAGGCTGTGATTGAATGGATGAAGGGGAGGTCTCTTCCCATGGTCTTCAATATGCTCAAAGATTCTCTCTCTGTGAGTGAGGCGAAGAAGGAACTGGATAAGATATTAGCTCTGCTAAATGGCGTGGTCAGTCTTGAAGCTTATGAAAAACGGATGCGGACCTGCTACATCTCTAACCTACTCAAGTCACTTCAAAGCTACAAGAACGACTATGCGCAAGTCAAGGAATTCTTTCGATTTCTCAAGGCTCTGGAGAAAGGTGGTCTCTACACTGATATCATTGGTAGAGGTAACTTAGAGATGGGAAATACAAAGCAGCGATTGTTGTACAAGAAATTCCCACGGTTGATTGGCATTGCTAACTCAATTCCTGCAAGTCCGCCACAGCGTGGATATCGGTGGCTTCCTTTGAAGATCAATAAGAGAGGTAAACCCGAGAGATTCATCCAAGTTCCATTATCTATCAACAAGGTGAGTGATTTGACTAATGTCATCTCACAGCTCACACCATTATTAGGAAAGAAGATGAAGGCATGGATTATGAAGTTTGATGAAATTCCACGGGATATTGCCTTCATGTATCTCCTTGGTGCTTTGGCGTCTGATGGTACATTTGATCGTAGGAATGGTACATCAACATCTGTAAGTATCTCACTTAGTACGAAATATCCGTGGAGTATGATTTTCGGAGAAGCCTTCTGTTATTATCTGGGCATATTTGGATTTGGTTCGAATCGAAATAAGAACTCCTTTGCAAAGAATAAAGCTGGTGAAGATATTGAGATGATGAATTGGAAAGGTTCCGCTTCTCCTTTCATGATGTGGATTCGTAATACACTTCTAGGTCTAAGACTTGACACATCGAAGAGCGATCAACCTCTAAATGCTAATTGGATTCTGGAGATGCCTTCAGAATTGATTTTACCTTTCCTTCAGGGCATGGCTGATGGTGATGGTTATGCTACTGTTCGAAGTTTGATTACAGGTATCAGTTCTAAACACAACAAAGAATTCATCCAAAAAGCACTCACTCGTTTAGGGATTCGATCTATGGATTGTGGCAATTCTGTGGGTATAGCGAGGAAGAAGTCACTCAAGATTGCAGCTCAACTACCTCTATTCAGATATGCTACTGGTCGTCTATTTCGTCTTCGTGTAATTGTTGAGATGCTCTCATCAGTAAAATATTCTAGGATTAGTGCGAAAGAACGGAGGCGGATTTTGAAATATTATAAGCAAGGTGTAAAAATTAATCAGATTGGATCTTTATTATGGGTGGATTTTGGAAAACTACGAAGGTCCAGTGTAGTAACGAAAGTAATCAAAGATGCAGGTCTGTAGATATCTATTTTGCACCCTGACATGAATAACATAATATTCAAAACTATGATTCACAAATTGATTTCTAACTCTCTGGAGTGTTCTTACTAATGACCAAACACAAAGAAAAGTTTGATGAACTTGCAAAAATGAGAGAAGAATCGAAGCTTGGTGGTGGAAACGAACGGATTGGCAAACAACATGCTCAAGGCAAATACACCGCACGTGAACGGATAGACAAGCTTCTCGATCCTGAATCTTTCGTTGAGATTGATGAGTTCGTAATTAGTAGGATACCTGACTTTGGAATGGATAAAAAAAGAATACTTGGCGATGGTGTTATTACTGGATACGGAACAATTGGAGGTCGCCAAGTATTCATATTCAGTCAGGATTTCACCGTGTTTGGCGGATCATTATCGGAGAAATATGGTGAGAAGATATGTAAAATCATGGATTTAGCGATGCAATCAGGTGCTCCAGTGATTGGTCTAAATGATTCCGGCGGAGCGCGGATCCAGGAGTCGATAGTTGCACTTGCCGCCTACTCATTTATTTTCGAACGCAACACTTGGGCGAGTGGAGTCATCCCTCAGATATCTGCCATCATGGGCCCATGTGCAGGAGGCGCAGTCTACTCGCCAGCTGTCACTGATTTCACCCTTATGGTTAAGGGTACAGCTCACATGTTCATTACTGGACCTGAAGTCATTAAGACGGTCACTGGTGAGGAGGTCAGTTTTGAGGAACTTGGTGGGGCAATGACTCATAACTCAGTTAGTGGAGTTGCTCAGTTCGCAAGCGAGGATGAAGACCATTGTTTTGTACAAATCAAAACTCTCCTCAGTTACATTCCCCAAAATAATCTGCAAGAAACACCTCGAATCGATACTGGACAGTCACCTGATGATTTTGATGAATCCATAGACGATTTTATTCCAAGTGATCCTAACAAACCATATGATATGCGGGAAATTGTAAAGAAACTAGCTGATAATGGTGACTTCTTTGAAGTTCATGAATATTGGGCACAGAACATGATAGTTGGATTTGCCAGATTTGATGGTAGAGCTGTGGGAATTGTTGGCAATAATCCAGCTCACTTAGCAGGTACAATCGATATCAATGCCTCTGATAAGTGTGCACGGTTCGTTCGATTCTGTGATGCCTTCAATATTCCCATCATCACGTTTATGGACGTTCCTGGCTATCTCCCTGGAACTGCACAGGAATGGGGCGGGATCATCCGTCATGGCGCAAAAATCCTCTATGCCTTTGCTGAAGCTACTGTTCCGAAAATTACCATCATCACACGAAAGGGCTATGGCGGCGCCTATGATGTTATGTCTTCTCGACACATAGATGCAGATCTCGTCTATGCTTGGCCAACAGCAGAGATTGCAGTGATGGGCCCTGATGGAGCAATCAACATCATCTTCCGCAAGGAGATTGCAGAGGCGAAGGACAAAGAGAAGAAGCGAGCTGAGCTGGTGAAGGACTACAGGGACAAGTTTGCCAATCCATATGTGGCAGCAGGGCTAGGGTACATTGACAAGGTCATATTTCCCCACGAAACCCGTAAGTTGATCTGCAGTGGCTTGGATATGCTTGCGAGTAAGAGAAAATCACGACCTCCAAAGAAGCACGGAAATATCCCCCTTTGATCAGATTAAAAATTCAACAGATACTTTAACATAAATTTACATTTTCAACTCTCAATACAACAGAGGTGAAGTTTCAACCCTATTTCTAGTCTGATTCTAACTACAAATTTCTATCGCTTGAGAAGATACATCGAAACATTTCAACCCTACTTCTAGTCTGATTCTAACACAATCACAAGATTAGGGTTGTAGCCACACATCTTGATTTCAACCCTACTTCTAGTCTGATTCTAACCAAGTGTTCTTGTGTGCAATTAACTACGGTAAAGTAATTTCAACCCTACTTCTAGTCTGATTCTAACAACTATACGATGCATATGTAGAGCAAGTCAAGAACGATTTCAACCCTACTTCTAGTCTGATTCTAACGAACAGCCTTCACTGGTCTGCCATGCATACATCGACATTTCAACCCTACTTCTAGTCTGATTCTAACACCCCTGCCATGCTATCGACATTTACCTGTGATTGTATTTCAACCCTACTTCTAGTCTGATTCTAACCAATTGTGAATGTGTTGGTGGTCTCAGTCCAGTCCAATTTCAATCCTACTTCTAGTCTGATTCTAACTTCAAAGTACCGCAATTACTGACAAGTTTGATTGTGCATTTCAACCCTACT
>JAEOUN010000012.1 GCA_016839245.1 Candidatus Thorarchaeota archaeon | reverse complement strand
AGCCACGGTCGTGACTTGCCTCTGGTGAATCACTCCTCTTCAGGAGTGAGACAAATTCCTCAACTGTCCTCCATGTTGCCATATACTTGCGAATCTTAAGACGGACTCCTCCCAAAGTCTTTACACCCTGCAATTCAAGTTCTCTCTCTAGATACCTAGAGATAACTTGCCCCTCTTTATCATAGTCAGTTAAGATGAGGACATTTCCAGTTTTCCCTGCTTTTTCAACAATCTTCTCCACTATTCTATACTTGGGGAGTCTTGTCTGTGTCTTGATGATGGGCGCTTTTACACCCAAGTCTCGGAGCACCGAAATATCACGGTTTCCCTCGACAATGATAATTAGATGTTCATATTTAGAGTCAAGTCCTTGAAGAATATCAAGGAGTGCGCGTTCATTGTCTTGAAGTTTCATTGCTTTCTTATGTTTAATTTCTTGAGCTCTGTAGAACTCTCCCTTAGTTCTGAGAGAGTCTACATTTTTCTTGCCCAATATATGCACCTGATTTTTTTACGGTTCGATTGCAACCTTCATTGTTTCTCCAACACTCATCATTTCCAGCGCTTTATTGATTTCTGCCAGGGGCATCTTATGAGAGATGAGAACGTTGGGATTGACGTCACCTGCGATTATCAGTCTGAGTGCCTGTTCAACATGCCTTGGTTTGAGGTGGAAGATTCCCTTGAGAGTGAGTTGCCCATAATGAAATCTCACTGTGTCAACCTCAAAGGTGGTTCCTGAAGCAGCTCCACCAAACAGGACAGTTGTCCCTGCATCTCTTGTCATATTCACGGCTTGTTCCCACAGCTTGGGAAGTCCAACGGCTTCAATAACTACATCAGCACCATATCCCCCCGTTTCATCCTTTACACGTTGGACTGGATCTTCCTTTACTGGATTGATAGTGATATCTGCTCCGGCTTTCGCAGCAATATCACGTCGAAGGTCTACCAGATCTGATACTATGACTGTAGAGGCTCCATTCTTCTTTGCTAGCATGGCCATCATCTGACCAATTGGTCCTGCGCCAATGATGACGACCGTGTCTCCTAGTCTGATATTTGATTCTTCGATTCCATGTACTACACAAGCTAGAGGCTCTGTGAGTGCAGCATCCCTGAAAGAGAGAGAGTCTGGTATTTGATGTGTGTTCCATCGTACGACCGGCGCTGGCACTCGTATATATTCTGCAAATGCGCCGTTCACAAGACTATCTTTGAGCTTTGCACAGAGATTTGGCATATCTCTTTTACAAAAGAAGCACTCTCCACAAGGAGCAGAATTTGTAGCAACGACTCTCATACCCTCTGTGAATCCTGCTATGCCTTCTCCGACTTTTTCAATAGTCCCTGCATATTCGTGTCCAAATAGAGCAGGCGTGTGTTTAATCAGTAGTGGATGTCCTCTCTTGTATGTCTTAACATCAGTTCCACATGTGAGTGCGGTTCCAACTCTTATTAGTAGTTCACCTGGACCAATCTCAGGTATATTGGTCTCTTCATACCGCACATCGCCAATGCCGTAATACATGGCTGCCATCATCTTACCTGACATGAACAATCCCTATGCTAGGATTCAATCACTGTTTAAATGACTTCCTGACATTCCATATCGGAACGCTTAATCAGATAGTATGAGGTATAAATTATGGTGCTCCATATGCGTATGAAGTCTAGATTCCCAGAAAAAATCGAATATCACGCAGTTTCAGAATGGGATGGGAAGACTGGTGGGATTACAACAACGAGTAATAATCGCAAGATTGTCTACGACACTCCTGAGACCTATGGCGGGCATGGAGAAGGTATTTGCCCTGACGAGCTCTTTGTGTCGGCTATTCTCGGTTGTCTAAATAATACCTTTCTAGATTTCCAACGTAGGTTTGAATTGGACCTAAAGAAACTCACTCTGAGTGGAACCGCCACTGCAATCTTTGATGGAACAGGATACAAGATTATTGGTGTTTCAGTCATTGGTGAAGTGATTGTTGGCGAAGATGAACTTGAAACAGGGAAGCGCTGCATTGAACTAATGAAAGAGTATTGCCACCTCACACGAACAATCAAGGAATGCTTACCTTTTGAATATGATATCACAATTAAAGAAGAATAGGTCAGGTTTCTATCTCTCTCATCATCTGTCCAATTCTCATCATGTATTCGTCGATATTCTTCCACTGACCACCTCTAAAGAATACGCTCTTGCAGTATTTGCATAACCAGAATTCATGATAATAATTGAAAGTCTTCTCAAAAATGAGATCCCGAATTTGCTCCTTTTCATCCTCAGTGATATGTGTTAATTCTCCATTACATTTGGTGCATCGCGACGTTGATGGATCAGCTTCTGGTGCAATGTTGAATTTCTGAAAAACACTAGCAACCTCATCATCTACTGATCCCCTCACCAACATGACCTCTATACCCAAATTCTCTCCTCGCCCTGCAAGAATTGCATCTGATGTCAACAATACTCGCTCCTCCTCTTTAGCAATACGAAGGATATCATCATCATCCAACTTTGCTGAGTATATTGTATCATGTCCAGTTAGCCGTAACCATGTTGCTAGCTTGCCAAGCATGGCATCCACAATGAATGATTTCATATATTATCACCAAAGAATAATCGAGCTGCATTTTTCCACATGACCGTTTCAATCTCATCTTGAGTAACTTGGGGATATCCATGTTCGACTAGTTCGTCTGATATCTTTAATTTACTAAAGAACTCAATCCAATCTCTAAGTTGCATTGCAAATTCAAAAAGTGGAAAATCACTCCCAAATAGCATTCTATTCGGAAACACTCTCATCAGTTTTGCCTCTGCAACCATCTGTTGTACTTTGATTGGTACCTTTGATGCAAAAACCTGCCATCCAGAGATGTCAACAGACACATTGGGATTTTTCGAAGCAACCATCAGTGCCTCATTAGTCCAAGGTGTACCCACATGGGCAAGAACTATCTTTAATGTTGGGAAGTCTGCTGCAATTGTATCCACATATACTGGTCGCGCATATTTAACATGCTTGAATCTTGATGTGAATCCAGTATGAATCACAATTGGTATCTCTAGTTCCACACACTTCTCATAATACGGATAGAATCTCTTATCATCGGGATAGAAACCATTTGGAGGATACATTTTCCATCCATGACACCTTCTCTCAAGAACAGCTCGTTCAAGCTCCCTAATTCCATCCTCACCTCTTCTTGGATCGATTCCTACAAAAGTGATGATTTTGTCATATCTTTCAACTTCTTTGGCATGCCAATCAGTTTTCTCTTGTAGTGAGAGTGGCATGGTCTGAGACAAGCCGCTATCTATTGGCAAGACTACTGCTCGCTCAACTCCACACTCCCCCATTGCCTTTACTAGCCTTTCAACTGGAGAATCAAGCTGAGGAGGACTATCTGTTCTTTCAGCAACAATTATTCTAGCTTGCAAATCGTTTTTGCCTATGATCTCTTTTGTCCAAGTATGTGTGTGGGCATCAATTACTCGCAAGAAATATCACGACCAAGATGTATTCGTAGACGCGATTAAGGTTTCTGACTTATGTCCCACGGATTATATGAGCCATTTTTCTTAATTTCTCAATTGCTTCAATTGAGGTTCCAATACTTCCCAACTCGTAATGTCCATCATCCCCGTGAGAATCACTTCCTCCTGTTTGAATGAGTTCCAACTCCTCAGCATATGCTCTAACTCTTACAATATCATCATGAAGTTCGGGTTTCCTATAACCATAGTCTACCTCTACACCTTCGAGCCCATGCGACTTCAGCATTATGAGGAAGCCTCGTAAGTCTATATCCTTGATTAAAAGAGGATGTGCCAACACTGGTACAGCTCCTGATGCTCTAATTAGCCCAATGGACTCTATAATCTCAATTAAATCTCTTTTAACATATCCTGGTTTTCCAGGAACGAGATACTTACTGAACGCCTCATTAATATCGCTTACAACGCCCATCTCAATGAGAATCCGTGCTAGATGTGGTCTTCCTGGGGAATCAACACCTTTGAGAGTTTGACTTACTCTCTTGGGATCGATCTCAATCCCAATATCCCTCAACTTGTTGACCATTTTGGGAAATCTCTGCTGTCTTGACTCTCGGATCGCCTTGAGTCTTGTTTCTATTCTAGACATTCCGAGAGGAACAAAATATCCTAAGACATGAATTTCCTGTTCCTGATATTCTGCACTTACTTCCACTCCCGGTATTCCTTGTATATCTGACCGACTTAGAGCATCTGTGAATTCAACATTCCCTTCTACTGTGTCATGGTCAGTCAGAGCAATTCCACCAAGTTCCATTTCTTCTGCAAATCTGACAAGCTGGGTTGGGGAGTATAATCCATCTGAGAAATGTGAGTGAGTATGCAGGTCAGCACGGGCTTTCATTATGGGACGCCTCACTTCGTAAGGTTTCTACGAGTCTTCTAACCTTATGACAAACTTTTCTGATTTCCTCTCTGGTCACAGTTTTACCTGAAGGACAGTCTGTGTCAATAATGCATTTTCTCTTTCGAGCATCATATATGATTGGATAATATTTGCAACCTTCTGGTCTATTTTCGTAGATGATACACTTTTTTGTATCAAGATCATAGAAGTAACAATGACCCTCGACATTCCTAAGTTCACAAAATCCCCCCGTTACACGAACCAGAAACTCCTTCCTATCATACCCCAATTTCTCAATGCGTTCTACATCCTTTCTTGTCAGTGTCATCTCTGTATCCGTACAGCAGATGCGTACTTCCTCACAGGAACCATCATGATTACATAAGAAAGGGCTCAAGATATCAAAGACTCCAGATTTGTTTCATATGGTATCGGTCAGATTGCGGTTTATCGGGTCATCACGCTGATGAGTCGCTCGCCATCCCTACTTCATCATCATCCCGACATGAAGTAGGAGTTACTTTCAGCTATAAACCCTTTCGTGCCAATTTTCTGGATGGTGAAAGTTTTCTCAATGTATCCTCAGGATCGGTATTCCGTTCTGGCAGGGATGCGACTGGTAAGGTCTTCCCTGTGAGCTTCAAATAGGTTCTAGCTCGTATTGCATAGATGTAATCCTTCAATTCGTTCTGTTCAGATATAGCACCTAACATACTTGGCCGATGTCTTACAAATAGACTCAGGAACTTGTCAGCAATCTTCATTATTTTCCATCACCGTAATCATTTAAGATATTGTAGAAAAGCCTTTCCAAGTAGACATCAAATTCGTTTTGAAATCAAGTAGTGATTTAGTCCAATTTCAATACTATCCCAACAGATTATAAGAAGATGTACTCTCGCAATTTGAAGTCAATGAGTCTCAAGCGTTTGCTATGGTGGTTGATTGCTGGCACTCGAGGTGGTGCAAATCGGGCAAGAATCATCATCATGCTTCATGATAGGCCATCAAATGCCAATCAATTAGCTGAGACTCTGAATCTTGATTATAAGACCATTCGCCACCACCTGGATGTTCTCTTGAAAAACGGAGTCATTGTTTCTCAAGGTGCTGGATACGGAATGGTCTATTTTCTCTCCATTGAGATTGAGCAGAGTTTTGATGATTTTAACGACATTTGGGAGAGATTTGGGAAAACAGGCATAAGTAATTCCAACAGTGAGGATGATGAACCATGAAACGTACTGGACTGATAGTTTGGTTAGTAGTTAGTATTGCTCTAGTAGTTATAATAGGAGTTATCTTATCTCCAATCATGTTACGTCCTCCTGAGGTTACTCCAGGACCACGCCCACCGGAGGGTAATCTACTACTAATAATCTTGTCAGCAGCAAAAACAATCATATCACTTGTCAACATCATCTTGATTTTGACTCTGTTTGGACTCTATTATAAGATCTACTTAGAGATCAAATCACAATTCACCCTAGGTCTGCTGCTTTTAATTTCAGTACTTCTCATGTACGCTATTACTTCCAATCCTCTTGTACATCTCCTCTTTGGGTACTATAACTACGGCCTTGGTCCCTTTACTGTCATTCCAGATATCTTCACAACCTTGGCACTTGCAGTCCTACTAAAATTGACCTTGGAATAGGGCATGATTTGGGTGAGATTCGGGTTTGATTTCGGGCAGTGATTATATGCAGTTCCCATCATAATTCTGGTGAAAAGACCTGAAACCACATTGAATGAGCTGTATACATATGACCGAAGACAACACCTCGAATGAAAACCCACGAATCCTCAGTTCAGGCGCTGTCCGCGAGTATATTCTTTTTTCTGCCATCCTAGCATTAATTATTAGTGCATACTATGTGTTTTCCACAAATCTCCTTGCTGTCGCAAGGACATCGCCTTTCACGCCGGGTACTAATGGACCTCGTCAAGGTCCAGGTGGAATGCCTAACGCACTGGGACAAATGTACAACCTGTGGCCTCTCTGGGGAACGTTGGCACTTCCTTCATTGGACGGTGTTCTCATTGCTAGCAGTGCTATTCTCCTCCTTGCAGGCTTTATTGTGATATGGAGACGGTCTGAGTACAGACTACCATCCCTTTCCGTTCTTGTAGTTGCAGGTCTTTTCCTTGTCTTCCTCACAAATTTGATCCAAGGTTGGTCTGCGGGAATTGAATCCACAATTGGTGGAATGAGTGAAATCTATTGGGATGTATCAAAAGTTGTTGATCCTATCTCTTTCATCTCGAACTACAATTCTCTCCAAGAAAGTCTCTCACTTCATGCGCAGACCCAACCACCTGGAGCTATTCTTACAATATACATACTTGACCTCATCTTCCAAGAACCTGCCATAATTGCAATAGGTTTGAGTATCATTGCTGGATTTTTCTCTGCATTCTTCATCAATAGGATCTACCAGCGGCTCTTCAATAATGAAACTGCAAAATATGGCACACTCCTCTATCTGCTTCTCCCTGCAATTCAGGTATATTATCTTGCTAATATCTATGCCATAGTGGCAACCTT
>JAEOUN010000076.1 GCA_016839245.1 Candidatus Thorarchaeota archaeon | reverse complement strand
ATTCTATAGGGACTTGAACGGTCAGGCAGATTCGATGAAAGGCCCGATTCTGCAGGACCAAATCGGTAACTACCATTTCCTAAGTTTGTCAAGATGACAGGTGCAAACTCCCAAATTGCAGTAGCTAATCCATCTGTAATGAAACCATTATTGAGAGTATCATTATACGAGAATATGAGAGAATAATCATCGCCAATCGGAAATTCTGCTTCTATTGGACCAATTACTTGAGTAGGAATTGGTTTCACGATTAATTTGACAAGACCATATGCAAATTGATAATTGTCCTTTCTAAAGGTGACCGATATATCATGAGGTATTGTACCCGCAGTTAATAGCGATGTATTTAGGGTTAAAGTATAGATAGATGAACCTCCTTCGACCAATGATCCGCGTATATTCTCAATAGTGAAGTTAGTTATTGCATCAGAGATAGGTTCATCGAAATGAGTATCATAATATGTGAAATGGAATGTAACTACTTCGCCATAATATGCTGTAATCGTTGTTTCATCTTCAGGAACTATTATTTCAGTGTCAATTTGCTCAACATTAAGAGCGAATTGAATGAGCGATGGAGTATATCCCGGTTTTGTACTGGATATTGAAAGTGGCCACTCTTTAACACTAAGGAGAGATGTATCAATAAGAGCGTAATAATAACCAGGTGTTGCCAATTCAACGAGATTTCCAGTGAAATCACTTATGCCAAATGTCAATGAGGCACCAGTAACGGGAAGAGAAAGATCAACATTCTCAAGATAGACTGTGACATTTGCTATATCTCTATAATTCACTGATATAACGATATTAGATATTGGTACCAGAGTTGTCTGTATTTCTGTGATTTCAATTGTAACTTGAACACTGACACTTCGGAAATTCGCAGAAGAAGCTTGAATGAGTATCTGGTGATTTCCTACATCTGCATCCTGTACTAAGAATGTTCCAACATATTTACCATCTATTACAGACCAAGAAATCACACCTGTTCCACCAACCCAACTGTATGTGATGTATCCCACATCTTCAATAGGTGAACTATTAGAATACATCAAGTAATTCACTTCTATTGTAATGAGCATGCCATCAACAGCAGATTGTGGGTCAATCGATGCAGTAAGTTTTGCAGGAATCTTATCAATTCTAATCTGGAAATCCCTTTCACGAGTTTCATAATTTATCAGAATTGATTCTACACTAATTGCATATTCTCCAGCTGACAACCAAGATGTCAATATGGAGCAATTGTAGATTCCATCATTGTTATCATCTGTCATTGTGATGGAAACAATATCAAGTGTAAGAGTTACATTTGAGCCTAAGACAGGAGTACCTAAACGAGCATCTGTGATATTAGCTTCAAAATAGACAGTATCACCCCAAACAGGATTAGATGGTAAGAATTCCAACTCAATTTGCACAGGTATTGCCGCAAGAAGAATATCAACATCAATCTCCTGATATAGATACAATGACTTCGTTGCATTCACACTGAATCTATAGGTTTGAGCATCCAGTCCAGAGGTATAAATGACCATCTGATAGACACCAGGTGCAATCTCGGTAATAGTGTAGAATGTCAATGACCAATCGGTTTGAATTGTGGCGCTACTTATACCCGTGTCAAACTCAATTGCCGTGTATGTAATGTTTGCATATATTGTATCACCAAGATAGTAGGTCACACCTTCTGGCAATTCAAAGTTAAGAGAGGTTGAAACTGGATTTACATTGATACTGAATGCTAAACCTGTTATATTTTGATAATAAGGAGTTCCTGACCATGTGAAATTGACTGTGAAGAAATATCGACCAAGACCAGGGAAATCATTAGTATCAATCAAGATCGTATATGTGTAATCAGGATTATTCACAATCCAATAATTAAAACCAGTTTGATTTATGCTAGAAATGGTAATTGTTGCGCCAGAGATCTTCGCATTTGTGAGATAGTCGCTGTATCTGATGAGAGCGCTCATATTGAAGTAATAATATCCTGGGGGAGTTTGAAGAACAGTAGCTTGAGTGTATCGTGCAACAACCGATACTTGAGTAGATGTTGATGCATTTCCATAATAAGGATGTACATTACCCCATGAGAAATCGATGGCGATTGGGTAGCTATCGACTAATTCGGATACAAGAACAAGAGAATTAATTGAGATAACATAAACTCCATTAGAACCGACAAGTGAGTATTCTCCATCAGTTATCATTGTACCTCCATTATGTGTGAGAACCAGATTCAATTTTGATATTGATATGCCTGTACCATTAAGTTGGTCAGTAATAACAATTTCAAATGTAACATTAGAAAGGAATGGTGTATTAAGTGGAGATTTAGATACAGATATTGAAACAGGGCGTCGAGAAACCTCAATATCGACACTACGGACTCGCGTTTGATAGAATGGGCTTCCTGAATAACTCACAGTGATTGTTATACTATAGGAACCAAAATTCCCAAGAGCAACAGTATCGATTCGAATTTGATAACTTCCATCCAGATTATCATCAACCCAGTAATTCACATCAGGTTCCAGTAGGATGACGGAGGTTGAGCAGGTGGCAATGACAGTCGCACCAGATATACCAGTAGAAGTCGTATCATCAGTGTAGTATATTGTAATCATAGCCTCAGTCAAATATGGTGCAAGATCAGGAAGGTCACTTGTTAATTGAGTTCTTCTTTGAATTAAAGTGAGATAGAACAAGTCATTTGCATCAGCACAGTTTCTCGTTCCGGTATATACAATATTAACATTGACCGTAAAGGTACCAAGATTCGGAAATGCTGAAGTGTCTAAATGAATTGTATAAGTACCATCACCATTGTCATCTACTGTATAATATTCTTCCAGCCATGCATCTAGAGTCAGAATGCAACCATTCATTCCTGCTGTTGTATAATCATCAAGGTCACGGTATGTAAATGTAAGATGAAGAATATTGCCATATTGAACAGGTGAGTAGGTACCATGTGTCAGACTTGTGTATCTTTCTCTTACTGTGATATATATCTCAACGCTCGTTCGATTCTGATAATATGGAGCACCAGTCCATTCAACATCCAAAGTAAAGGTATGACTTCCTGGACTGAAGACTGAAGTATCAATTTCAATATAGAATTTGCCAGTTGTATTACCATCATAGTAGATATTGAAGGAGTATCCAGGAGTTGCAATATGGAGATGTGATGAATTGTAGATAGGATTACCGGAAATAGAATCTCTGAAAATAAAAGTAAGATTAGTCAATTGATCATAGGGAGTAACTGGAAGAGGAGTCCAATCCACGCTAGTTATTCTGCTGGTTATGTGAACAGATATCATAATTGTTTTATTTTGATAATAGGGAAGTGCAGCATCAGTCCAATTGAACCAAAACTTGAATTCAAATTCGCCAAGACCTGATAATAACGATGAATCAAATGTAATCCTATATTCTCCAGGATTATTGGTATAATCAATCTCTGTTATTACAATATCGGCTTGAGTTATGGTTTCTCCTGCAGTAATGACATCAATATAGAGATGCATATTTCCAGCATAGGGACCTGTTCCATTCACGATTCCAATATTCCCGCCAACGTCATAGTAGATTATTGTAAATGTGACATCTTCACCATACGAAGTAACAACAGGACTCTCTCCTATGAAAACATCAGTAGAGGCGGCAGTTATACTTACACTCGGAGATAATGTAAGATTCGAATACTTTGGATTGACACCAATCCATTTCATCTGAATATTAAGGACGACGGTTCCAACATCTGCCCATTGATTGGCAGGTATGTATATAGTGTACAGACCGCCAGAGGTAATGTCCACAACATAATAATTCAGAGAGGGTACTCCTGATGTAGTAATGATTAGTTGAACATAACCTCCAAGAGTAGTACCATTGACAATTCCAATGTGTGCATCGATATCATAATAGACAAGATTTACTGTGATATTTCCAGTATACGGAGTAGAGTCAACAGAATTTTCGAGATATAATGAGGTAAGATGAGTCCGTAACTCAACAGTCACAACAAAACTTTGATTCTGTGCACCATAACGTTCCACTGAGAATAATAAATCATAGAAACCTAGAGCATCATCATCCATTGAATAGATATCAACTCTATAAACTCCAGGATTCGCTGTTTCAGTCACAGTGTAATTTTGATCTCCACTTGAGTGGATATCAGACCAATTACAGGATATGTAACTGGCTGCTCCAGTAATTGGGACTTGGAGGTCTGTATCACGATATGTAATTGTAAATGATGTTGTATAACCAACAGGTAACGAGAGTAGACTTGTTGATGGAATCGCAGAGGTATGAAGTTCACGTACTTCTACACTAAGAATAATTGACCGAGTTTCGTAGAAATCTTTTGAAGAAGAAATCAGTACTTTATATACATCTAAGGTCATTCCTACAGTACTAAGGCTCAACAAATAATTCCCAAAGCCATCAGGAGTAATTGTAAAACTCTCTGTCCAATTGCAATCAATATTAGCACCAGCAATTGGATTTTCAAACATATCCTTGAAGGTTAGATGAAGATAAGCGGTATTTCCACTTGCTATATTTATTCCCGGAGCATCGGATGAAAACAAGTTTGTTTCATAGATAACGTTGATTGTGAATGTTTCATAGAGCGGATCATAATAAGCTTTTGACCAACTCAAGTCAATAGAATATGCACCATTTGATGGAAGCGTTCCAGTATTGAGTGTAACACTATATTCACCTGTCCCCATATCGCTGACAGCCCCAGAACCAAAACCACCAGAATAAGTCATAACACCAGCAGCCATCTCGGTTATGTTTCCATTATCAGTATCTTGAACTCTAAGTTGAAGAAAGACAATGTCTCCATAAGTAACATTGACACTCCAAGTACTAATGCCGGCTACAGGATATTTCACTGTCATTTGAGTTGAGTGTACCAGACTGAAACTTCGACGGAAATATCCAATATTATGGACTGAACCTTCTGAATTCGCATTATTAACTTCGACTTGTACTTCCCAACAACCAATTTGAGCACTTATTGTGTCTAGATTTACATATGCTGAAGTTGCATATCCATTGCTATCAACTGCTGCCTGAAGAGTGTCCCAGATATTTCCGCTTGAATCATAGATTGTGAAAGTTACTATATCATTTTCATAGGCACTTGAGAGAGTTGCTCTGAATCTTGTGTCTTCATTAGCTCTAAAGGTCTTAGTAAGAGTCCATTGACTAAGATCGTCATCCCATACTTGAACATTAGAAATCATGTTTGGAGAGGTTCCTCGAATCATCCAAAAACCAGTGGGATCAGAGAGACCAAGTTCATAGACGGAGATGTTAAGAACGCCATCTCCCGGGTCTCCTAGGTACCATCCAGAGGATAAATTAGTATATCTATCAGAAGGTTCTGAAACAAATGTGACATCTCTATTCATGGGGATGGAAATATTATAGTAGAATAGGCCTTCGTATCCCGTGGGAATACTCACATAATAATTGGTTTCCCAACTTGCCGCACTGGCATTTGTTAGAGAATATTTGTCACCTAAAGTGATGACCTCTGTATCATTGACAGTTGGGTTCAGTAACTTTCTAGCAAACACATAGAAATCAACATCAATTGTGACATCAATATCTTCGTCTGGAGATGGTGGATTGGGCTGAGGAGTCCATGTAAAATTGGCGTAAGCAAGGTTACCCGTCCATGGCATGGTTGGATAATACCATGCAGTGCCTAGACCATAAATTGTCTCAGTGCCTTCAATTACATTTTGAACATCAACTCCGTTCATTTGAAGATGAACATCAGTTGGTGCCGCTTTTGTTGTAAAGTAAGCCACTATGTTATCTACTCTAACAACTGGTTCGACATCTGGTCGCCACCATTCTTTTGCGGTTGTTCTTACGCCGACCCATAGAGACACAGTTGGCAATGTAATTGATGAAACATCAACCTCAACGTATCCAGTTGACAGCCATGTTGAGCCATCAAAGGCATCAAAGGGGAGATGCCAAAGATAAGTCCCACCATTATCAGGATCACCAATAGAAATGAAGACTTCAAAGAATCCAGTAAAAATGCTCCAATCTATATCTGCCCAATAATCAAGAGATATTCCAACTTTAGTGACTTCGCCGCGATTTATGGTGAGATTCTGAACCATGTAAGCTTTGTCACCTACATCATACCAGTAACCGTATAATCCACCGCCAGCATTGTAATAATAACCATCTAATTCAAAACGAGCACAATCATCACCTGCACCATGACCGTCTGCTTCCCATGCTGAGGTAATGGCATTTGTGTATGTAGGACCAAATGAAGAAGGTTCATCATGAGTCAGAAAAGTCCAATGAGATGAATCGTCAAGTCCTGGGTTTTCAACCCAATCCCTTGTTTCTGTCAGACTTGTAATTTCTGTGTATACTCCATAACCTTCCCAATTTGCGCCAAGAGGAATTGTCAAATCTGCGCCCGTTGTTGAAGAACCAACAGAGTCATAGTGCAAGTTTTGATCTTTAAAAGTATCAATTCTGACACCAGACTCATTTGCATAGAGAGAGTCTCCTGTACCTTCTTTTGCAGTTGGTATATCAGAGAGATAATATTCTTGCACAACTTCATCGGGAGCAATCTGTATTTGATCTCCATTGGAGAGATTGACGGTCTTGCTTTCCGCAGATTCTTGATTTCCATTTACCCATCCAGAAGGCGTAATGAGCAATCCAAGCAGGAGTGGGAGGAAGACAAGAAGCAGTCCCATCATTTTCTTTGTTCTCATTGGACGGTCACCTAGGGAATATACTCGCGAGTGAGCAAACTGGATGGAAATTCTACAGCACACCAGTATATGAATAGATGGTGATTCTATAGAGTGAAAAACCTCTCGATAAATCGCCATGATTAATATTTACAATATTATTCGATATTCCGAATGAAATAGTATAATTCGTGTTTTCATTATTTCAACATTTCCAAGAACAACATACAAAGCCAGTAAATGGAGTAGAGGAACATGCAACGATTAAGATAGAGAAAGTGATTTATCTTTTTGTAATAATTACTATAAAGCATTACTCTATTTTGGATATATACACATATATTATATTAGGAGCTATGATATTTATTAATTTGGAGCGTCGGCTTAAGAAAAACTGCATTGAAGTCTTCGATAAACCCTCTCGGGACCACACTTGTTTCCGCAGACAAGTGAATAACTTCCTAGATTACAATAAAGATGGTCGACGCCCTCTCCTCATCACTATATTTTGGTCAGATAGCAGGTAGTCTTAAATTATGGACAAGCTGCTTCGATACGTTGGAGCAACAAGAATGACGGTGATAAAGAAACCAACAATTGAAGAGATGCTGGATATCAAATCTGTTGCAATTGTAGGAGTATCAGCAAATCTCGGATACTATTGGGTTCATTCAATGCTTCAATGGGAACATGATCTCAAGATTTGGCTCATTTCAAAGAAGGATGGTGAAGTTCTAGGTCATAAGTTATACCATAGTGTTTTAGAAATTCCAGAGAAGATAGATTATGCCATTATAGCTGTACCATATCGAGCAGTTCCCGAAACTCTAAAGCAATGCTATGAAAAGGGTGCGAAGGGTGTTACAATCTTTACAAGCGGATTTTCTGAGCTTGGAACCGAAGACGGAAGAAAGAGAGAAGAAGAACTTCGAGAATTCCTTGAGAACCATCCAATTAGAGCATTTGGACCAAATTGCATGGGACTTCTCTATCCTGAAATTGGTTTTGCATTCATGCCCACCGTCAAAAGACTTGTTGGCGATGTAGGATTTCTATCTCAATCTGGAGGAGTAGCTATTGCCACTTATACAGCGGGAGTGGCGGGTGGCATGGGATTCAGTAAGGTATTTAGCTTTGGAAATCAGGTGGACATCAGACCACAGGAACTTATTGATTTCTTCAAGAATGACAAGAAGACAAAGGTTGTTGGAGCATATATCGAAGGAGCAAAAGATGGACGAGGACTCCTAAATTCTCTGATAGCTGTGAGTGAGGAAAAGCCCGTAGTTGTCCTCAAAGGTGGTTGTTCGAGTGAGGGTTCAAGAGTTGCAGCATCTCATACAGGTGCACTGGCAGGAAGCAAGGATATCTGGACCGCAGTCTTTAGACAAGCCAACGTTCCCACTGTTGATACACTAGAAGACCTTGTCGCAACAATGAGTATCTTTTCGCTTTGTCCACAACCAAAGTCAAGAAACATAGGGCTAGTTGCAATCAGTGGTGGAACAAGTGTGATTTATACTGACTTGTGCATCGAGAATGGACTTTACGTTCCAAAGACTTCAGAAAGCACAATCAAAAAACTTGATCCATTGATACAAGATGTAGGTACAGGTTTGGGCAATCCAATCGATCTTGCGGCTGACTATTATCAAGATCGTACAACAGCTGAAGTAATCAGATTAGTTGGTGAAGAATTTAAGTTTGATTCTCTAATAATAGAAGCTGATGTTCATAATATGCTTCAAGTAGCAACAATACTCAATGCGCAAGATGCACTTGTAGATTATTGGAAAATCCTTGCTGAAGCAGGGAGTTCTGTTGTACGAAATGAAAAGAAGCCAGTACTTATCGCAGTACCAGATATTGCCTATCCAAAAGAAAGAGCTGATGCTTGGAATGCATTTGTTGAGAATAGTTTACCTGCATTTCATAATGTAAAAGAAGCAGTTACAAGTCTCTCTAGAGTCTGCAGCTACTATGAAAGAAAACAACAGCGAGCAGAGTATCAATGATCATCTCTAAACT
The DNA here is from genome assembly GCA_016839245.1 of Candidatus Thorarchaeota archaeon. Next base: position 71,576 of record JAEOUN010000076.1, on the reverse strand, counting down.
TTGATAATCCAATTGACAAGTTCAGCATTCATTTGATTTTCTTCCAAGAATTTTTTTCGATAAGAATCATTCTTCAAATTAAGCCAAACATATTGAATGTCAAAATCAAATCCAATTATTTGAAACGCGCTTTCTAATGCATTAGGTTTGAATGCATAGTGTCCAATTATGATTGAAACAATTGAAACCAAAATGAAGGATCGAATAAAAGGACTGATACCATACCCATTCAACACACTACTGATATTAAAGATAAAAATGAAAACAGACAAGCAAATTATTATTGAAATCAATATAATAGCTAGACTCCGAAATCGCCACTCACCACTATCAGTATAATCGTGGTCTTCGCATACGTGCACATGGAAGCTCTTTTTTTCTTCTAAGGTCAGACCAAGTTTTCGGCGCTCAGAAGCAGCAAATCCTGGATGTAAATGAGAACGCAACCATTGTTTTCGTTGAGGTATTGTTGTAATCCATGTTGATGCTGTAGCTGGAGCACCACAGACTGGGCAGCTTTTTGGAAACCTCATCATTCCAATTTTCACTCGTACAATTGGATCCTTAAAGAGAATTTTATGTGTCAAGCTCTAAGCACTCCAAGACTCAGATAGTGTTTTAGATAAACAAAATTAAGATATCGAAGAGAGTAATTGTATTTAATCGTACATTCCTCTAATGAGATTAAACAAATGCCCTTGAAGCCCAAGCGATCCCTTTCCTGAATATGATGGTTGAACGACTTTCACTTTTTTTAATTTTAAAGTTAAATCGAGTTTTGAAAAACTTCTTTCAATTCTTTCTAGACCCTCACTATCCGTAGTCAAGCCCATACCCATGGCATGTAGGATGGTGAACCCATAATGAGTTAACCAGAGGGGTCTCAAGAATATTCTGCTACCTTTAATTTGGACAACTGTGCTCTCTATCTCTCTTTTTCTTAGCTCTATGATTACTGGAATTAATTTGGATGCTCTAGTTTTCTTCATATTCTCAATATCCAGGAAGAGAGTAGGACCATCATTTTCAAGTTGATTTTGAAGTAAATCAAGTACCCTATCATAGATTGCATTCCTTGCTTCAGGGTATGGCATTTCATTATCTATCATATCAATTAGATCAAGTGGATTATTATCGTATCCACTCAATTCTGACATACCAAGACTTTGAAGCAATCCCCGCTGAAAACTGAACCATTTTTGCTTTGGCACCGATTCAATTATCTGGACAATTCTTTGTTTCATCATGCCCCAGTCAATATCCTTACTTATTGCCTTGTGGTCAGTCCAAATGATTACAGGAACTGCAGGCCAAGGTGCTCCATCAGGTCTAATCAAGTGAAATTTTTCTGATAGTTCCTTTTGAGTATACACATATCTAAGCATACAATCGGCTTGTATGACAGTAAAGGAATCTGCTTTGACCTTTGACTTTAAAAAAACTGGAGAGAGATTAATCTGATGAAGTCGATTTTCAGATAAGTCAAGCAATCTAAGCGATTGAGAGTTGAACAATGGCCATAGGTCGATTTGTGTGAGATGGTTATTTCTTAGATTAATCTCCTTTAAGGTTGAGCAGTTGGAAAGAGGAGAGAGATCAAGTGATTCAAGCATATTATTTGACAAGTCCAAGAATTCTAACTTGTTGCATTCCTGCAAATCTGTCAAGTCAACCTCTTTTGCCGCACGCATTACTAAATCAATCTTGGAATGGCCACTATGAAATTTCGTTTCTTCCTGCCGCCCGTGTGGACTCCAATAGCGAATAGTAATTTCATCCATCCATATCTCGACCAACATTTGATTTTCCGCAGTACTTGATAAATTGTAGTCTATGGGAACTCTTGTCCAAAGCAAGATTACTCAATAGTACTTGAAGTTGAGTCTTCTTGCTCAACAGGAATAAGATAAGATCCATCTACTGCTTCAAGAATTATTTCATAGACTCTTCGTTCCTTATACCCAGCCAATAGCATATCTTTAATGAGGGCGTCAACTGTAACGCCTTTTTCAACATGCATTTTCTCTAGAATGTTCTTGACTGGTAACAATTTCTTTGGCAAATCATCTTTTATCCCAATATATCTTCTAAGCAAAGGCCAATCAAAATAGGTATCAAAACTTGAATCCAAGGAATTGGATAATTCTCTTTGATATGTCATTTTCTTAATGGTATCGTCATCCTGGTCGTAAAGATTTCCAAGTTCTCTTCCAAATAATTCAAGCTGCGTTTTTTGATTAGAAGATGACCCTTCCACCGTGATCATGGCGCAGATAAGAGAATCTGTAAGAACAACGGTAATGACCTCAGTCACTGGTAATGCAGTCCATTTTGGTTCATCCCAAGAAAACTCTGCGCGAAACTGAGAAAGGGCAGATATGAAAGAGCTAAGAAGAGATTCTTGAAATCCACCTTTGATAATTTTTGAATAGATTGGAAGACCTATCGAACGATGAATAACTAAAAGGCCGATGAGATTCTTGGCATCTTCTAATCTTCCCTTTAGTGCGAAAAGTCTAAACTGCCTTGTTGTAGTGTACATCGTATAGAGTCTTTGACTAACGGTCATAATACAAAAAGCAATTATTACAACGACTGCTCCAAGAATGCTTGCGCGGAGAGTTATCATATATAGAGATTCAGCCACAGGAATCCTGAGATTTATTGTACAATAATCCAAGTCATAATATGGTAATTCAACGGTTACTAAAATAACAAAATCGCCGGTCCCTATGAATGACGAGTTAAAATCAGCTTCATACCAGCCTTTTGCCAAATTTGGATTAAATTGGATATTCTCTGTTGACCAGTTGCCATTCACACTTGCACCGCTTAGAATAGCAATACCAGTATCTTGGTCATAGAGAAAGACAGCTGCAGTAAATTCTTCACCAGATTCAATTTCAATAGATGGAGTCTTTGGAAAAATAGTCAGTCGATGATATATATCGAATGAGCTTGAACCATATGCAACTTCTGTCCCATTAATCCAATAAACCGTAATCAACCAAGTACCGATTGATGAATTTGTGGAACTAAATATTACAGCCGGACTTGCGATAAATGTACTGTTACGACTACTTACATTGATTGAATACCATAAATCACCAACAGGCGTGAACCATGAGAATGTGGCATCCAAAATATCGATTGTTGTAGGTATACCATCACTAAGAGTGGCAATACTTCTCATTTGTTCACCGTTTCTTAATATTGATGACTCTATCCAATGTGAATATTGATCAGTACGCTGTTCATTGATTATTGATGATATATAGTTGACACCTGTTAGTTGAACTTTCCACCACCCTACAGTATCTGCGAGCCCAGAAGGAATCTCAAGAACGCCTTGGAGAACACAAGTCTCTGCTGTAATATCCTGACCAAAAGGGTCCTCAACCACAGGATCTTGCCAGTCTTTAGGATAATGAACAATGAAACCAAGATCACTAATTCCCGGATAGGATTGAATATAAGTGTAGAAGGATAACTCGACACCAAGATTTAGGTTAGCTTTGAAAAGAGTTCCAATATTATCAAGATTTAGCGAAAAAGTAGAATTACTCTGTTTTGTCATTTTTGTAATTTTAACCAAGTACTCAAATGATATTGTTGTATTTGAAGAAAAACTAAAGGAAATTACTGATTGCTCCCAATACCTATACTCTAATGATATGGTTCCTGTCCCATCAATTCCTTGAATAAAAGTTGTTTCTAGTGGTGATACAGTGATTGCCAGTTCAACATTCTCAAAACTTGGAGGATCAGAGGCTACAAATGACAGATCATCAATTTGAAACGTAAGATACCTCGCATTTGCAGGATCGCCATCCAAATCAGGATCTGATTCTGAAATTTCAATATATGATGAAGCAGTATTTACTTTTAGAACTATTCGGACTTCAAAGACGGTTGGAGCATTTGATATCTCTAAAGTAATCGGATCCACTGAGAACCAAACTCCTCTTTGAGATATATTTGTAGGATCGATAGACCAATTCCAAAGAAGTGAAGTGCCACTTAATACTTCAAAACAAAATTCAAAATTGTCAGCATAATTTGTCCCTATTGGACCTCTCTGGTAAAGGTAATTCATACTGAATTTAAATATCTCAACATGTTGATAGTTTTCTATCAATTGATACCAATATATCACTGTGTTATTATAGTGTCTATAGGCATCAGGGGAAGAGCCATCCTCATACCCTTCATTTTCTATTGATGTATATCTCGGATCAGTTATTGAGTAAGATGTTCTTTGTCGTGAATCATTGGGATCTTTCTCATATCGAGCTCGCCACCCTTCAGCATAGTATATACCATCTTCACCTTCATTCCAAAATGGATTCTCATTAGTACCCGGATATCCTGTATCATATGAACCATTTAGTGCAAATAGTTGCCGTAAATTACGTATTCTGACATTTAATTGCTCACCTCTCCAGCCACAAAACCTATAGAACGTGTCTTCACTAAAGAGTGTATTTCCATTTTGAATTAAATCACTATCACCGGCATCATCATCAAGACCATTCTCAAAGTTGTAATAATGTTCAAGAAATTCTTCATTCCCGATAAGCGGAGTATTGTAGTCTGCCTGTATATCTTCAAAGTTTCTCTGAACAGAATAATAACGAAAGTCATCAACATATCCATTTACAATTCCTGAGCTATAACCTCTGGAACACATGATATTATTCTCATCAAGTAAACCCAAAACAGAGCCTATCCAAGTTGATGTGGATCGATCTACTATTGGTAGATTATTTTCATCACCCCAATATATTATGAGAGAATTTGTGTTTTGATTCCATGATATTGCAATAAAATACCACTTATCAGTAAGCCATGTGTTTTTTATGCCTGAAAACGTGTTGTCGTTGCCCCAATCTAGAATGAGACGTCCATTTGACCATCGTGTTTCAAAGTCCGCTTCTTGCCCCCAAAAGCGACCATTTGGGGCAATATCATCCCATTTTATCCAAAGCGAGATTGTGCCTTCCGGAGTACCAAAATCAGTGAATCCTGCATCACCTACAAGAAAATATCCGCCAGCACAATGCGCAGAATACAGATTTTCAGCATCACCCGATGTAAGTTGAGTTTCTGACTGTGGGTATTTTGTAGTATCTGTTCGGGCAGTAGAATAAATTTGTGAAACAGAGGGACGACCTGTATGTTCGATTAAAACAGGATCCAAAATGCCCTCTTTTCTTTCAGTGACTCCAGAATATTCATGTAGTTCTTGAGTAATTATTAGTGCTTTTTCCCGTTGAATAATAACTGAGGGTGAACTCTGGTTTATGTAAACTGGCATACACAATAGCACAATTCCTAGTATTAGGAGTAAAGCCATCGTGTACCTCCTCATAAGAAATCCTCCAAGAGTAATATGTTAAGTATCTTACATTTCCATTAGATACTGAGCTTGGTGGTAGCTAGACAAATGACTAGCATGCCATCTTGTTTTTCGAGCCCACCTTTTTTTACTAGAAATTATATTTTAACAAATGTGTGTCATATATATTCCACTGTTGGCGAATGGTTTAACTAGGAGGATTACACACGACTAGCTTTGTAAACCGTCGCGTCAACCAAATTATTCTGATTTAATAGATCAGACCAATCCTACACGCTCATTAAACTCAGTGATTAGTTTGTCAATTTTAGGTGTCAATTGCTGAATGCGTTCCCAATAATCTGGATAATCGTACCATTGTGCATTTAGTTCATCAAGCTTCATTCCTTGTTGTTCGATCCAAGTGAAGTATTTGAGGTGATGAACCCGTTTCCTATCATAGTGGGTTAACTCTATTAACGCATCAGTCTTTTGAGCAAAAAGATGCCTATTGTAGTCCTTTACACTGTCCAAGATCGAGTATGAACCATATTTGACTCGTGCTTCTCTTAAGCGAGATTGATACATATCCATTGAGTCGGTAAACACTGTTAGGACAACATCATTCTTTGTAAGTTCATAATACTTTGCAAACTTGATACACATCAAAAGATTAGCAATACTCGAGATTCCTAAGAGGTTAAGCTGGCTAACAATCTTCTCTGGAGCTCCGATGTCATTTATGAGATATTTTCGTCCCTCTGGTTCATTGAAGAGTCTGATGAGGTTCATTGTGTCTACATCATCGATAGCAATGATCATGTCAGTATTACGTACATTGTGAATCCATGGAACGTGTTTATCGCCAATTCCCTCAATTCGGTGCGCACCATAACCATTCAACCACAGAGTCGGACACTGTACAGCTTCTCCAGCGGCGATTTTAGAAGTTGGGTATATCTGTTTCATATAATCGCCACAGGCAATTGTTCCTGCAGAACCTGTAGTCAGGCAGACACCACGATACGTATCATTCCCAAGTTCATTGCCAAGGACTTCTTCCATTGCATGACCGGTCACATCATAGTGAAAGAGATAATTGCCAAACTCAGAGAATTGATTGAAGACAAAGACATTATCACGAGTAGCCTTAAGTTCTGCAACCTTGTCGTATATCTCTTTGACATTGCTCTCAGAACCTGGAGTTGCTATGATCTCCCCAGCCACAGTCTTAAGCCAATCAAAACGTTCCTGACTCATCTCTTCTGGTAATATTGCTATGCTGTCGCATGCAAGAAGTGTTGCATCATATGCGCCGCCTCTGCAGTAGTTCCCTGTCGATGGCCAGACTGCTTTATGGTAAGTTGGATCAAATTGACCTGTTACGAGAGGAGGAACTAGACACCCAAAAGTTGCACCGACTTTGTGGGCACCTGTGGGAAACCATTTTCCAACTAGAGCGATAATTCGTGCTTCAACTCCAGTAATCTCAGGTGGAATCTCCATGTAGTTGGGTAATTTCTTATAGAGACCTCCTTTATTGCGAGGTTCATTCTTCCATGTGATTCTAAACAAATTCTGAGGAACAACATCCCAGAGCTCTATATTGGCAAGCTCATTCTTGATTTTTTCAGGTATCTTACTTGGATCCTTCATCTGCTCGAAAGTTGGAATTACAATATTTCGTTCTCTACAACGTGCAACTGTTCTCGCAAGTTGATCTTCATACATTGTCAGGTCAATCATGCTATAATCCTCTGGTTAAAATATTAAATATATATGATAGATATGACCCTTTAGTTGGGTGTATTCGTGAAAAAGGCTTTCGGCGTGACATACTATACCAAGTAAGGTCACAATAGACAGATTATAAAGGAAATGGAAAGTAAATTATAGTATTCGCAGGGATTCTATTGTCCCCGTAAGAAACTATTGCATATCATTCGCATAAGTCTATCCGATAAATCGGAAAGTGATTGTAACTTTACACGAATGTCAGCAAGGTGAGTTGACATCATATGACAGATATTGAAGGTAAACATGTATTTAGATTTGGAGCAAACACTGCTGATGGTACTGGCAGCATGAAGGAACTCCTCGGAGGAAAAGGGGCATCACTTGCTGGAGCAACTCTTCTTGGTCTTCCAGTTCCTCCAGGTTTTACTATCTCTACTGAGGTCTGTAATATCTACCTCAAATCAGACGGGTTGAGTGATGAGATTAAGACTGAAATCAAAGGAGCACTCTCATTTGTCGAAGAAGTGATGGAAAAGAGATTTGGTGATCCAAAGAATCCATTACTTGTTTCTGCAAGATCGGGAGCCAGAAAGTCCATGCCCGGGATGATGGAGACTGTCCTTAACGTTGGTCTAACGACCTCTACGATACCTGGACTCATTGAAACTACACAGAATGAAAGATTCGTCTATGATTCATACAGGCGTCTCATTATGATGTATAGCGATGTCGTGATGGAGAAAGCTGCAGGGATTGAGCCGGAAGAAGGACATGGAATCCGTCAACAGATGGAGCGACTCCTTGAGGTTAAGAAGAAGAAGGCAGGTTGCCTTACTGATACTTGCTTAAATGTTGTACAACTGAAAGAACTCTGTAATGAGTTCAAAGATGCAGTAAGGAAAACTCTTGGTAAAGAATTCCCAGATGATCCCTATGAACAGCTTTGGGGAGCAATTGGCGCAGTCTTCAAGTCCTGGGGAGGAGCTCGTGCTGTTGCATATAGACGTATAGAAAACATACCCGATGATTGGGGCACAGCTTGTACCGTACAAGCAATGGTCTTTGGTAACATGGGGGACAATAGTGCAACGGGTGTAGCTTTCTCAAGGAATCCAGCAACAGGCGAAAACAAATTCTATGGAGAATTCCTCATAAATGCTCAGGGCGAAGATGTTGTTGCAGGTATTCGCACACCAAATGCACTGAATAACGAGAGTAAAAATGAGCAAAGTAAGAATCTTCCAACTCTCCATGAAGTAATGCCTGAACTCTACAAAGAACTAGTCGAGATTCGTGATACTCTGGAGAAAGATACCAAAGATATGGTTGACCTTGAATTCACCATTCAAGAGAACAAGCTTTTCTTGGTCCAGCACAGAGTTGGAAAACGGACGGCAACAGCCGCTTTGAACATTGCAATGGACATGTTTCATACAGGATTTATCGATGAACCAACTGCAATTCTTCGAGTAGCTCCAGTACAGCTGGGTCAATTGCTTTATCCAATACTTGATCCTAAGGCTGAGAAGGAAGCAACTCCAATTACTCGAGGGCTTCCAGCAGGCCCAGGAGGAGCAGTCGGTCAGATTGTCTTTACCTCTGAAGTTGCTATCGAATGGAGCAAGAAAGGAAAGCCAGTTGTACTAATTCGTGAGGAGACCTCGCCAGAAGATATTGAAGGGATGCGTGCAGCTAATGCAGTCCTCACAGCTCGTGGAGGAATGACCAGCCATGCGGCTCTTGTTACCCGAGGATGGGGTAAGTGTTGTATTGTTGGAGCTGGTGGTCTGGATATCAACACATTTGAGAAGATAGTCACAATTGGTGGAAAACTGTACAAAGAGGGAGATTATCTTACACTCAATGGCACACAGGGTCTTGTCTACGCTGGAGAACTCCCCATGATTGAAGCTACTGAAAATCCAAGATTGAAGGAATTCATGGGACTTATCGACAAATATCGCAAATTGGGAGTAAGAGCAAATGCTGATACACCTCATGATGCCAAAGTAGCTCTGGGTTTTGGTGCTGAAGGTATCGGTCTCTTCCGTACAGAACACATGTTTTATGGAGAAGGATCAGATGAGCCACTCTTTTTGTTGCGCAAGATGATTCTAAGTAATACTCGTGCTGAGAGATTACACGCACTCAAGGAACTCTCTCCCTATGTTAAACAAGACATCAAAGACACACTTGAAGTGATGGATGGACTTCCTGTTACCATTAGATTGCTCGACCCCCCACTCCATGAATTCGTTCCACAGAGTAAGTTCGGGCAAGAGAAACTAGCTGTTGCGCTTGGTATTAGTGCTGAAGATGTTCACAGACGCGGCGAACAGATCCATGAAAACAATCCTATGATGGGTCATCGTGGCGTACGTCTTGGAATTACATATCCTGAGATATACGAGATGCAAGTCCGTGCAATCTTAGAGGCGGGAGCTGAACTATTGAAGGAAGGCAAGAAAGTCCATCTTGAAATCATGATACCAGTAACAATAGGTGCTGCTGAACTAAAGACAATGCAAATTATTGTTGAGAGAGTTTATGATGAGGTCAAGAATGAACAAGGATTGGATATTCCATATATGTATGGAACTATGATTGAGATTCCACGTGCCTGCATGCGTGCAGGAGATATGGCGCAAAGTGCTCAATTCTTTTCCTTTGGAACAAATGATCTATCCCAAATGTCATTTGGATTCAGTAGAGACGATATCGATTCATTCCTGCCAGATTATCTGGATAAACACATCTTGAGAAATGATCCTTTTGTCAGCATCGACAAACGTGGCGTCGGTCAACTAATGGAGATTGCTATCGAGAGAGGTAAAAAGACTCGACCAGACATCAAGCTTGGTGTCTGTGGTGAACATGGCGGAGACCCTCGCTCAGTTATGTTTTTCCATGAGATAGGGCTTGACTATGTTTCATGTTCTCCCTATCGATTGCCAATCGCTCGGTTAGCTGCAGCTCAAGCTGCGATCCTAGAAAACCAATCAAAATGATTAATGAAAGTGCTTCTGAAATTCGAAGCACTTTTTTCATTCTTTTTTTAAAAAATAAAAAAACAGAGTCAGTTATGTCTAGGTTCTTCTCAAGACCGATATTTTTTACGTGATGCTCCAACCAATATGTATATATCGCATTCGATATATGTCGCATTCGATATATAGAAGTGATTAATGATTAGATGCAAACTGCAACATATACGCATCAGGATGCTGGGTGTAGTAACATCATGCAAATGATGCAAATACAGTAGTTTGAAAATGAACTGAGCAAAAAAGTGGTGCAAAAGTTTTGAAAAAAACCAATGAAGAAAACGATTACAGTTTAAGAAAGCCGCACATAATGCCTAGAGGATTCCTCCATTTGATTGTAATGTCACTTCTGAAAAAAAGAGAGATGTCTGGTTCAGACATAATGAACAGTTTAAATCAACGAACTGATGGAAAATGGCGACCAAGCCCTGGATCGATCTACCCTATTCTTGACTCTATGCTTAAAGATGATTCTATTGAACTTGTGAGAATTGATGGAAAAAACAAGATCTATCGTCTTACAACAAAGGGAAAAGAACAGATGAAGCGAATGCTTAGACATAGACCAGAACTAGAAGACAGAGCGCAACTTGGAATGATTCTCTGGTTTCAATTTCTTGATCCAAGCGAACAGGCACAAGTTCATACATCGATGCTAATGGCAACCTTACACTTCCTTAAAGATACAAGTTCTAATCTCTCGGATTCTCAAAAAAAGAATCTACTTCATGATCTTAACATTGCATCAAAGGAATTGTCTGGAATTGCTTCAGTTTTATCAAGTGATATCAATGAAGAGTGATTCTAATTGGCTGATGACAATAAAAGAAAGGAAATTACACCACTAAGGTATCTCTGTGGAGGTTTGTTAAAACATCCTGGTGCAATATTCATTGCAGTTATTCTTTCAATCATATCAACGCTACTGTTGACACTACCCTCTGTGATTCTTGGACTTGCAGTAGACGAGTTACAAACACAGGATGCTGTTACACCGTTGCTTATCACTTATATCTGGCTGATAGTGATACTCATTCTTGTCTATATGGTTTTGTTCTTCATTGTGAATTATGTATGGGCTATTGTTGGTCATCGATGGGAACGAGATGCACGACAGGAATTCATTGAAATTCTTCAAGATAACAGCATGACATTTCATGACGAGGTTGATAGCAAGCGATTACTCTCTGTTGCAATGCAAGACATCTTTTGGATCAGATTTTCCTTGAATCCAGCCCTTCCTGATGCTGTTAGTGCTCTATCATCAATTGGTGTGACTGGAATTTTTCTAGCAATGATTGACACAGAAGTAACTGGAAGTACTCTTCCAATATTCACAATTATCATTCTTTTTGGTACTCCAATTTACCTATTTTTTGCCTATAGTTTCGCAAATAGAATTGAATCGGTCAGAAGGAATCGATCAGAAACTATGGAAGAAATCACTTCTATTTCACAGGGAGTATTTTCTGGAATTGAGGTCGTCCGCGCATTTGGTTCTGAGGAACGTGAGAAGGAGAAGTTTAGAAACACCGCTGAAGTATATGAACAAATAGTCACTAAAGAAGGACGCCTCTCTGCATTCTATATTCCAGCAGTAATTCTGATCGCAATGACTACTATTGCATTTTTATACGGAGGAATCTCTGTTGCCAACTCCACACTCTCAACAGGATCATTTGTTACTGTTCTAACACTCTTGGTCTCACTAACATTCCTCAATTTTGCCCTTCCTAACCAATTACTTTCACTTCGAGGTGGCATTGTTAATGCTGAAAGAGTTGTGAAGATATTGAATTGGAGAGATCCAATGATTGAACCTGATGTTTCAAGTTCAGTAGATTGGTCTGGTGATATCGCATTCAACAATGTCAGTTTCAAATACAATGAGAACAATAATGGTAACCACTATGCGTTAAGAGAACTTTCAATGAAAATTCCTGGCGGATCCCGTGTCGCTCTCATTGGTGGGCCAGGAAGCGGCAAGAGCACCTTACTAAAACTACTGATGAGATTATATGATCCAACAGAGGGTGCCATTGAGATTAATGGTGTAAACCTGAGGTCGGTTTCCACAAAAGATGTTAGAAATGCAGTAGGTAGTGTTGAACAAGATATCTTCCTATTTCGAATGAGTGTCCGTGAGAATATTGCTTTTGGTCGTCCAGACGCTTCTGATGAAGAAATCGAAGCTGCAGCAAGACGTGCTCAAGCACATGAATTCATTATGGATTTACCTGACGGATATGATTCAATGGTCGGCGAACGTGGCACAACTCTCTCTGGTGGTCAAAAACAGAGACTAGCAATTGCGCGTGCCTTGATTCAAGATCCCAAGATTCTTCTTCTTGATGATGCTGTAAGTGCTGTCGATGCAAAGACAGAGTTCGAAATGAGAAAAGCACTAGACGAGGCACTTACAGGTCGTACAAGCATAACTGTGACTCAAAGACTTCGCACTCTTGTAGAATCGGATATAGTTATCATTTTAGATAAAGGTAGATTGATTGGCATTGGAACACATAACGAACTGATAGAAACATCTAATGAATACAGGCGCATCTTCTCACGTCTACCAGGAGCTGCAACTATCCTCAGACCTGCAATAGTAGGAGGTGCTCAATAATGGGAATGAGAAGAGGTCCTCCTGGTCCATTAGACAAAGAAGATAATCAGAGAAGTAGACCTATGAAGGTACTCCTTGGCCGCATGATTCACTATCTGGGGGGATTCAGAAAAGTTGTTATGATAGGGGCGATATTTTCTCTTCTCGCTTCGCTTCTTTCAGTTGTTGTTCCAATCGTTTTGACTAATGGAATTGATGCAGTTGTCCCCGGTGATACAGCTTTAAGAACTCTGTTCATCCTTGTTATTGCATACCTCATTCTAAGCCTCACTAGCTGGATACTCAGTAGCTTGAAGACTTGGGTTCTTTCTGGAGCTCAAGCTGGATTGGTCTGTGCAGTTCAAAAGGATGTTTATGATCATTTAATATATGCAGATTTATCATTCTATAAATCTCAACAAAGTGGAAATATTACCTCAAGGATTGCCACAGATACAGATTCTCTGAGCTTAGGAATTCAAGTATTGATTGAGTTTGCTAGTCAGATAGTCTTTCTGGTAGCCATATTTTTTACTCTCTGGATAACTTCTCCATTGATTGCTATAACATCATTAGTTGTCGTACCGGGTGTAATCTTCATATCTTTCATGTTTGGCACCGTGGGTCAGCGGATTATGCTTTCATCTCAACGAGCGTATGGAGAAGTATCAGGTCAAATTGCAGAGAATCTAAGTGGCATACATGTGGCAAAGGCATTCAACCGCGAGAAAGAATTAGCAGATAACATATCAATATTAAATGAGAAAGCCTACAAATATGGTTTCAAGTTTAGTGTTCTCATGGGCATCTTGATGCCTCTAATGCGAGCCTTTGGAACTGTTGGTGTTGCAGCAATTCTCTTTGTCGGTGCTTCGCTTGCAGTAGGAGTCAATCCAATTCTTACAATTGGAGAAGTAGTTCTTGGTGTGATTTTAGTCAATCAATTTATGATGCCTTTACTTAGTCTCTCTATGCTATTTTCAAGGGTACAAGCATCGATGGCCGCGATGGATAGAATCTCAGATGTGCTAGAATCAAAGCCTGCAATTTCTGATAGCGAAAATGTAGTAGAACTTCGAAGTGATAGTGATGGCATCTCATTTGAAAATTTGACCTTCTCTTATATTGAAGGAATTCCAGTTTTAAATGACATAAGTTTTCGAATAAAATCCGGAGAGATGGTGGCATTAGTCGGTCACACTGGTGCAGGAAAGACAACCATTGCCTCACTCATAAATAGGTTCTATGATCCACAACAAGGTCGGATATGCATTGGGAATCAAGTTATTCGTTCAATATCTCTAGAGTCGCTCCATGATGCAGTCTCTCTAATTCCGCAAGAACCATACCTATTCGATGACACTATAATCGAAAATATACGGTATGGTAAGCCTGAAGCCAAAGATGAAGAAATCAAAAAACTTTGTGAGATATTAGGTGCCAATGAATTCATCGAAGTACTGGCAGATGGATATCAGACAAAAATCATAGAATCAGGAAAGAATCTATCTTCTGGTCAAAAACAGATGATAACAATTGCACGGACAATGCTTGCAAATCCAAGAATACTTATTCTTGATGAAGCCACAAGCAGACTTGATGCCTATAGTGAATCACTTGTACAAGATGCTCAAGCGCTGCTGTTTCAAAATAGGACTACTGTTGTCATCGCACATCGCTTGACTACAATCACTAATGCATCACGCATCTTTGTTTTTGACCATGGAAAATTGGTGGAACAAGGAACACATGATGAGTTACTCAAGATGGGTGGTATCTTCAAGGGACTTTATGATACGTATTATACCCATCAAGGTATCGAACAGATTAGTGAGAGTACTGCTCAGATAGCTGAAGCAGAGATTGCAAAATATGGTTCAATAGAGAAGACCGATTCTTCAGATTTGCAGATGACATCTGCAACACTCAATCCTGAAACAAAAGAAGACAGTTAAAGATAGGTCAATGGTAAGAATCAGCATTTTCAAGAAAAGAAGAATTTCGAAGTAAATGTCTTGATGATCAACCATAGGAAAATCAAGAGAGAATTGGAAAACAGGAATAGAGGAAAATAATCAATTAAAATAATGTGGCTGAATATTATCAACGTATAATGAATCAAGTTTTCGTATTCTATCGCGTCAGAATAAAAGCACGATATCTATTTGTCAGAAGACCTCAATCTAAGACGTATTGTTAGAATTACAACTGCGACAATTACCACTGAGGACCCTACGGAAATCCCAATCAGTAGAAAATGGAAGAGATTATCGATATCAGGGACATTTAGAGTAGTTTGTTTAGTTGTTGTTGTTGTAGTTGATTGATATACAATTATTCTAAATTCGGAATAAATGTAGTCAAATCCATTATCGAACCGAATTTGAATATCATGAGAACCTAAATCCAATCCATCGAAATTCAATGAAAATTCAAAACTAGATGTATTAGCAGTGAATGACCCATAAAACCAAAGTGTTGAATTATCATACACATCATAGCTTATAGAAACAGGATTGAATGGAGTAAGTGATATGTGGAATGCAATGCTATTTCCTTCAGAATCAAGAACATATAGTATGTCTTCGACATCGTCCACATAGATATTTGAGGGAATATAGGTGTGTGTGGTGCCCGCCTCAAATGAATGAGATACGAGTTCACTCATATCTCCAGGCCAATAGCTCTCTGGAGGATTGTCCAAGGTGCATGGACTCTCTAGACTAAGGTCAGCACTATACGCACGAATTCTTACAACATATTCCTGCTGTAACCATCCTGTATAGTTCCAGACAAACCATGAATTAGTAAAGTTCGTAGCAAGAAGCACATATGAATAACCATCATCGTTACTTAGCCATAGATTATAATAATGCACTTCGTCCAAGTTGGAATCGTGACATTGCCAAGTAATATTTACTGAATCATCACCAAATGTTGAGACATTGATATCAAAAAGAATTTGAGAAAAGAAGTTACATAATGTAATGTTTTCTAATTTTAAAATAAATGAATAATTACTCTCAGCATAACCAATTGCAGTTATCTCATACGTATCATTATTGTTATCTAACCAATAAGTATCCAAACTGATAGAATTACCAGAAACGTCATGGATACTCAGTTCTCCTATTTCCATATATACGGACCAATTCCCTTCAGGAGTGTTGTCATAGTTGAAACAACCAAAGACCATTGTATCTGATAGAGAATTCCAAATGAATTCACCATGTTCTGGATTATCATTCGTCGCCATTTGGGCACCTAAAAGATTATTATTCCAGTCATAGTCCTGAATTGGAGTTGTACCATCAAAAGCAAAATAGTCACAATCATTTTCAGCATAACCAGTAATATTGATCAAATCACCATAGGATATTCCAGTAATGTTAATCCAATCAAGTTCATCATAAACAAAATCAAATGTTGTAACGCCATCAGAGTATGTCTTTAAAGGACGGGTTATATTAAAAGTAAATCCATCTATAATCCTAAGTTCAGTACTTGTTATATTCATCCCCAGAATATCTTCATTAAAAGTGGCATTCAATATAATGTGATCACCAATTATCGTTGAATTGTCTGTTATGGATTGTGGGATGGATTCCCAGTGAGATGTCCATGTTAATGTACAACCATCAGTACTTGATAAATCCGAATTGATCAAGTAATTAGTAGGAACATCTCTACTCCTTTCAATATCAAATAGAAATGGAAAACCGTTTAGAACAATGATGACAATGCAAATCACGACAACGGGCATCTTCTTCAAACTAATTTCCCTCTTAGGGCCTCCTCAATAATTATGAAATACAATATCATATCAATCTATTCTTTGAACAAACTAAAAATATGAGCAGTAATGCTTTCAATGGAATCAAGTACAAATATTGGAAAAAAAGCATAATATCAGAACTGCAGAAATTTGCTTAAGCACACTATTTTCAGATGAAAGTCAAGCTTTAAAACGGAGCATTATCGGCCATCTTTCCAGCGAAAAGTATCATGGACTGATGTATATGAGGCGTATCTTAGTAACTGGATCATACGGACAGATTGGAACGGAATTAGTTGGAGCACTCAGGAAAAAATATGGTGGTGATAATGTCATTGCTACTGGTAGGAAAAAGCCACCAAAAATATTGATTGAAGATGGCCCATACCTCCATCTCGACATTCTAGATGAAAATCAGATTCATTCAATGCTCGTTGATAATGATATCAATATCATCATTCACAATGCATCAGTACTCTCAGGGGTTGGAGAAAAGAATCCCCAGCTTGCTTACAGAACAAACATTGAAGGCTCATACAACGTCTTCGAAGCAGCTAGAGTCCTTCAACTAGATCAAGTAATGATTCCAAGTTCGATTGCAGCATTTGGTCCAAGTACTCCAAAAGAAAACACTCCAAATGATGTGATAATGCGTCCAACAAGTGCCTATGGAGTTTCAAAGGTATTTATCGAATTGTGGGGCGAATACTATACAAAACGGTATGGTATGGACTTTCGTTCTTTACGTTATCCAGGTATAATCAGTGCCGAAGCATTGCCCGGCGGAGGTACAACAGACTATGCTGTAGAGATATTCTATGAGGCATTGAAAAACAAGAAGTATACTTCATTCTTGGACAAAGGCACCTATCTTCCCATGATGTACATGCCAGACTGTATCAAATGTACAATGGACCTGATTGAAGCGGATTCTAGCAAACTAAAGCACAGAAGCTTTAACATCACAGCGATGTCTTTTGCCCCGGAGGAAATCGCAGCTGAGATTCAAAAGCATATTCCTGAATTTGAAATAAAATATGAACCAGACTTTAGGCAAGCGATTGCTGAGTCATGGCCAGCATCATTGGATGATAGTGCGGCAAGAGCGGAATGGAATTGGAAACCGGACTACGACCTCGCTGCAATGACGAAGGATATGTTGGAAAGACTCTCAAAGAAATTAGGAGTTACATACTGAAATCCTCAGATGTACTATGTTTCTAAATGCAATATTATCAACTTCTATGTGTGAAAGATAGTGGTGTTAGCATATATTGAAAAAAGGAAAATCTAGCAATCGTCACCTTTATGACAGGGGTAGAACGGAGTACTTGCAATAAGTGGTGGATGAATTGAAGAAAGAACCTCTCATCTTTACGCTCTTCATTCTGACAATTCTCTTTTGTTCATCATTCTACCTATCATGGGCAGTAGACAGAGGACTTGGAGAGATTACAGTTCAAAGGTACAGAATCGAACGTGAACCAGGTCGACCTGTTGATTTTCTCGTCTACACACCACGTTTAGGAAACCATCTTAATAATATGCCAATCATTTTGACAATTCACGGACTTGCAGGGTCAAAGGAGGGCATGTATGCTTTTAATATTGAATTAGCAAGACGGAACTTTACGGTTGTATCAATTGATCTCGCAGGGCATGGCGATTCAATCCTTCCTTTTGATATCAACGATTTTGAAGGCATGGCTGAAGATGCTTATGCAGCGATCAGGTATGTCCAGACGAATTGGAATAATGTAGACAATGAGAGCTATGGCGTTTTAACCCATTCACTTGGCTTTCGTGTAGGGATAGAACTGATGAATTTTCCAATTGCTCCGAAGGCATATGCAGCTGTTGGCGACGTAGGTCAAATGAGCTTGGGAGCGTACGTAGATTTCCCAGGCAATCTTTTGATTGCAGTGGGTGAATATGATGAGATGATTTCACCTGAAGACGCACTCAAAGCTCTTAGAACTGCTACAGGAAATGAAAGCGCTGTAGCTGGTGTAACTTATGGTTCCTTGGCAAACCAGACTGCATATCGATTGGCATTCGGTCCGACAGATCATGTATTTGAAGCCATAGATGGGACTATTGTCAAAGAGTCTGTCTCATGGCTGGTGCAAGGTGTTCAGGGCGAATCACAATTTGGAATTACACTAAATCCATCGAATCAAATCTATTTTAATAAAACAATAGCAATGACAGGTGGCGTCTTGTTCCTGCTAGTTTCTATCATTCCACTTATTGCTTTAATATACGAAATCTTACCTGAATCACTCAAACCGAGAAAGATTACAAATGAAACAAAAACATTCTCACTCCAAAGAACGTTCATCTATAGTTCAATACTGGGTGCTGTGATGGTCACCATATACACAGTCACTTCTGTAGTAGGCTTCTATCTTGAGAATATTGGACTTGCATGGCCAGACTCCATGTTTGCATCAGGGTTAGTATTATTCTATATTGCATCAGCTGTACTTATAGCGCTGGTGATGCACTTGTTAATGGGAAGAGATACTACAATAAAAGCCTTCAATTCAGCGGGTATTCAGAGACTTCCAGTTCGAACACATCTCATTGATATTTTGAAGGGATTCTTTATTGCGCTACTTTGTATAGCTTGGTTACTCTTTTGGATTGCTATTTGTGGATTACCAGATCAGATGCAACCCTGGATAGCACTTGCATTGGTGAAATGGCCGGTCAATGTGAGAGGATTCAATACTGTAATAGTAATGGCAATTATGATACCGTATCTTGTTGTGGATGCGGCATGGCTTAGAGGTTTATTATTGAGTGAACGAAAGTGGGGTGAACATCTAAGCAGTGTCAAAACCATATTATTCGCTTTTGCATCAAGGTTTGCAGCGACAACACTTTTAGCAATCGTGGTTGTATTTGGAACAACGGCTTTAGGTTTTATTGCTGGAAAAATGGTACTTCTTGGACTGCTCCTGCTCCTCATGCTTATTGTTTCAATTTTGACTACAGTATTGACTGCGTTGACAGCGATGGAATTTGAAAACATGTGGCCAGCTATCATAGTGAGTGCGTTTATCTTTTCGATTGTATTTGTTTCAAGTATCCCATTAATATGAAATGAGCCGACTCACGATTGACTGAACGACTGCTAAGAGTTAGAAGATGCAGGATGAATGTTATATTTCCTTTGCAAAGTTTCTGACAAATTTCTAAATCTCGAGATATTTCAGATTTCTATCTACGATATTTAGAGATTGAAATCACAACGATAGTGATTATAGCAATTGAACCAAGTGAGATTGAAGCTAAGAGGATTTGATTGAATTCAAACGCATTTGTCACTGTAACTATTACACTATCCATGTTTGTATTATTGTCGAGATCCCTAACAATACAGGTGAAATTAAACTGACCAACTGAAAGATTATCAAGACTGACAGTAATTGTGTCACTCCATTCACCACTTTGAAATACATCTTCATTTCTCGTAACATCGTAAGCTCCTGGGTTTGCATCAGTTGCGACCCAAGTGATGTTAACGCCAGTTGCGCCAAATGAAATAGTAATATCACTAGGACTATCGATCTGCGGTGGGGAAGTATCAGGAGTAGGTGTGACTGTATTGTTAATTTCTGATTTATACATGTGATAGAAGTAAATGTCATGCATTGGATTATAGATCAGACCATCACCGTGAGCCCATGTACGCCATGTCCTGAATTCAATTGACTGATAAGTCCAGAGGTAGGGAGTTTCATCAGCCATAATATCATGAATGAGATTATAATAATGCTGTCTTGTTTCAAGATTGTCCTCAATTCTTGTTTGAAGAACATAGCTGTTTACGGCGGAGTTATTGAAAGCAATTCTCTGAGCAAATGTTCCGTGATGGTAACAAAATGCAGTAACATAATTATCTGGATCAGCATAATCTGGAGTCCACCCTACAAAGAAGATCGGCAGCCTACAGTCTATGATGTAGTCAATATAGTCAAGCCACTCAAGGCCCTGAGCTGTAAAAGTAACTTCCATATCAAGACCAGCAGCAATCGGATCAGCAGCAGCAGCCTGCGCTACCATATTATTCAGACCATCTGCTAATAGTAGGCATCCCTTTTCCCGAGTCACGTATTCAGCAGGATAATAGAATTTTATTGTGCAACCCAGAGCATTTACACTATCAATGAAATCAGGATCTGTTAGAGCTTGATTCCAAGCAGCAACTGCTGCATCAATATTGAACTCATATTGGTAGGAGGTTTCATTATACCCAAACATACCACATGGAATTGGTCCCTTACCTTGCCTACCTATTCCATTCAAAGCAGTATCAATAAATGTGTTATAATCGAATGCGTATGATGCAGCTTTTCTAAATGCTTTATTTGCAAACGGACTCATTATAATGGTATCATCAGGAGTGGTCATTGAACCCAAATTAAATCCGAGAAATGATACACTATATGTTGCACCACCTGTTGACACATAAATGTCAGGATTCAATGATTGTTCGGTATAAGGATTATAAATGTCTTGAGCAATTTCAGTAGGCCAGTAACAACCATCAGATATACCTGTTTGTAAATTAAGTGTCCTACTAGCTAGATTTTCATTTATTTTAATATAGACAGTATCAATCGAACCGGCATTGGTACTAGTTGAGGTTCGCCAATAGTCTGAGTTTAAATCCAATCTAATATAATCGTTCGGAATCCATTGAGTCAATGTGTAGGGGCCTGTACCACAAGTATGGTCTGTCATATAGTTTTCATATTCGCCATAGTCAACCCCATAATCTTCCCAGCTTGCATATATTGCATCACTTGCATGAGCAATAGCAAAGCTTGGGCTAATCATTGAACCAACAGAATAGGTCAATGCTGCAATGAACGGTGAGTACGGTTCTCTGAGAATGAATTTGATTGTATATGTGTTGACAACCTCAATTGCTCCTGATGTCGCAATCCAATTATCAAAAACATCTATGAATTCAGGTGATGAAGATCCAGTATCATATGCAACATCTTGAACAGCAATCCCACCCTTAAGGCGTTCTGCAATAATCCAGACAGGACCATCATTATAGAAGATCTTCATGGCTCGTTCGATATTCCACTTTACACAGCTAGCGTTAAAGGGAGTTCCATCATGAAATGTGATACCTTCCCTAAGTTCAATAGTATAATTCAATCCGTCCATTGAGATTGTTGGAGGGCCAGAAGCCAATAGTGGAATTAGAGTAGAAAGAGAGCTATCCCAAGGGTATGTATACAGAGTTTCATAGACATTGTAGGAGATCCAATTACCAAATGACTCGTAGTCTACATGAGGGTCCAATGTATCAGGATTTCCAATGGTCTCCCAAATGAAGACGTTCTCATTTAAAGAACTGATTTCATTTATATTATCGATAGAAATGGGATTCTGTTTATTCATCGACATATAAGTCGAATTAATCCCAAATAATCCAACCATTAGCAGGAGAGATACAATAACAGTAATTGCAGTATTCCACGATTTCATTACTATTCCCCAGCATTGATTACACACATCAACAATAGATTCGATGTTAATTGATTATGCCATGTATATTATAATAGATCAAGGTAATAACCTATTTGGAGAGCAAAAATACTATCCTAATGCTTAGTATTTTGAAAATTTGACATATGTTATTTTTACCCCCTCTAAATGGTACATTATGTACCATAATTTGTTTTAATAATTAGTTAGTCTTCATATATTCTAAAATGCAAATCGTGAATCCTAAGAAGTTCCAGCATATTCGTCACAGCCTTTTCGTCTGGAACCTCAAGTATCATCTCAAGTTCAGCTCTGTTTGGAGCGATGTCAGGATCAGACCTATCCTGATTTATCTCTACGATACTAACGCCAGACTGAGCAACCAAGGAAAGTACTTTATTCATACTTCCCACTCTATCTAGGATATTACCTCGTACACGAATGCAACGACCTATACGGAAGAGCTCTTTTTGGACGAGTCGTCCCATTAGAGACATATCGACGTTTCCTCCGGAGAGAACAGCAACTGCTTTCTTTCCTTTTATGTCGATTTTACCGTGTTGATATGCTGCCAGCCCAACACAACCAGCTGGTTCTACAACAATCTTTGAACGTTCAAGAAGCATAAAGAGAGTACGAGTAACCTCCAATTCCTCAATAGTAACAACTCCGCTAAGAAGATCTTTAGCAATTCTAAATGTGAGTTTGCCAGGCTTTTTCACCGCGATTCCATCACAAATTGTATCCATCTTTTTAACATCTGTAATTTTTCTTTTCTCAAGTGAAGCTTTCATTGCAGCGGCGCTTGCAGCTTCAACACCATAGATCTCGACCTCTGGCCTCTGTTCTTTAATGGCAATTGCTATCCCCGATATGAGACCACCACCACCTATTGGAACTGAAATAACATCTACATCTGGTAATTCTTCTATTATTTCCAGACCAATTGTTCCTTGACCAGCGATAATATTCTCATCATTAAAGGGATGGAGAAAAGTAGCTCCAGTTTTCTCTGAGGTTTCACGGGCAAAAGCAAGAGCATCATCAAAGACATTACCATGCAAAACCACGTTCGCACCATATCCTTCGGTTGCTTGAATCTTTGCCACAGGAGAGAAAACAGGCATTACTATGGTTGATTTTATACCTAAGCGAGTCGCAGCATAAGCTACCCCTTGAGCGTGATTACCGGCACTTGCTGCTATTACTCCAGCCTTTTTCTCTTCATCGGAAAGCCGTGACATTGCATAGGCTGCCCCTCTTACCTTGAACGATCCAGTCTTTTGTAGATTCTCAAGTTTAAGATAGACCTCACCGCCTGTCAACCGACTGAATGTGGATGAGCGATCAAGTCGTGTAACGTGTTTGATATCTTGAAGGACTTCACGTGCATTCAGAATTTTTGAATAGAGAGAGCTGTACTTACCCATAGTGACCACTAGGAATGCAATTACTAAAGTCTTGATTAAGTATTCCTATCTTATTTTTTCCAGACATAAGTTGACGATTCGTTCAAGATTCTAAATCCGATAGATCTATACATCTTCAATGCAGGATTGCTTAGGATTACCGCAAGCTCAATTCGAGATATATCTGGTTCATTTTCGAGTAATGCTTGAATTGAGTACCTCAAAAGATAAGTTCCAAGACCTCTTTGTCTACAAATGGGATCTATCACTATATGAATGACAAATCCTGTATGTTCCTGTGCAGTCATAAAACATGCACCTATTGGAGATTCACCATCATAGAGGACCCAAGAATAATTGGATTTGTGTATACCATACTTACTATCAAGTATATCTTTCTTGAATTGCTTGATCACGTCGACGGTCTCATAAACATAAGGAAATAATTCTTGATCAATAGTGTTGTTGACACATCTGAAGACTAGTTGCGACACTATTTCGATCTGTGAACTGTCAAAATTCACCAAGGATAGGTTGCCATCTACTTCTGAAAGAGATTTAATTTCAATTGGTTCAAGTCGCATGTATCCTCGATCATGTTTGACGAATCCTAACGAGGTTGCATATTGAGAAAGTTCTTCTGAGATCCAAGGTGTAGGATAACCAGATTCGAAGGTAATATTGCGAGTATGTTTAGAATAATGTTCAATGGCATAGCCAAATAGCTCTTTTTCAATTGCAAAATTCCAATTAGCAAAAATGATTGAAAATCGATTTGATTTGAATCCATAGACCAAGAATCCTCTTGCTTTTCCTGAGTCATCGAAGTCAGCAACAATTTCAGCTCTTTTCTCAGAGATTCCTGACTGCATCTGATGCTTAATGGTTTCAACAGTGACCTTAGGCTCTTCTTTATGCCTGAGATACCCTTCAATTAATGTATCAAGATCATCTAGTGTAGTTTCATTTATTATAGAAATCACGGTATATGAGAAGATATTCCTCTTGATGAATTATTTGCATGTCCATGTATACATTGAATATTCTTGAACAAATTTGAATCCGAGTGATTGATAGAGAAATCTAGCATTATTCTCCAGAGTAACATCAAGACTTACTTGTCCCACATCAGGTTCTCCTTCAAGGAGTTTCTTCATGGAGTAGACAAGCATTGCTTTCCCCAGTTTTTGCCCTTGAAAATCAGGATCAACCACAATATCAGGAATGTAACCAGATTCTCCTTTCTCACGAATTGTTAGGAAACAGGCTCCGATAATACTGTCTTCTTTTTTCAGTACCCAAGAATATGGTCTCTTGTATTCTCCATAGACACTGTTCTCAATATTTTTCAGCAATTCTTTGCATTTCTCAATATTGCTGAAAAAGTTTGGAAATACAATTTGATCAATATGACCATCATTACCTTTGAACATAACCGATGAAACTGCATCTCTTTGCTTTTCTTCATATATTTCAAAACTCATTCCTGAAGGAAGATTAATAGAATCCATATTTTCTATAGTTTTACGTGGGAGGGTCATATACGCGCGGTCAAGTTTTCTAAATCCAATATTAATAAGATGGTCAGAAATCGACTTGGTAACCCAAGGACCTGCAGCCATTACTGCTGAGCATTCTTTTGAATGATTATTGAGAATTGTACTAATGAGATCATTTTCAAGTTTGAAATCATCTGCAAAAACAAAAGAGATTCCTTTAGCGATGTTTCTCCATAGACCAAATCCGAGAAGATTATCATCCTCATTAAAGACACCATAGAGAGTGGATTTTCCTTCTGCAATAGATTTCTTAACACTCTCTTCAAAATTCGGGGGTAATGCGTCCTCACCTATTCTTGCTCTCATCTTAGGAAGGAGAGGATTGATAATATCTACCAAGTCTTCCGATATCTGTCGAATCATATGTATTCAGTCCATGGAATAAGAATAGCGCTTTCCTTTTGCGCAAGATTAGAAAATTTTACTGGCTACACAATTCTCTGTTTGATATTGATCCCTCGTTCTTTAAGCTCCTGAATAAAGATATCTGGAGGAATACACCTTTCAGGAGTTAGCACACCTCTATCCTGTATTCTACCATCTGCCATCATCATAGCTGTAACAGCTGCAGGAAATGAGGTTGTTCGCATCATAGAGGTTAGACCAGTCTCCTCATCAAAGAGATCAATCACCTCATACTCCACCTTTCTCCATTCAGTCCCTTTCCATCCCTCGATAGTAGTCCGAATAAGAGTGACATCTTTACCGGTTGGAGGTAGATGCTTTTCGAGCAGGGTTTCTAAGACTCTCCGTGGCTTAATTTTTGCACCATCAATCTCCACAGGCTTACTATCCATGAGCCCAAGTTTCATAATGCACCACATCTTATGACCATGTCCAGGATATCGAATTGTCTTGTAATCCAATTCCTTTACCTTCCCCAAGTATGTATGTGGAAGTGTGGATGTGCCGCCACTTGTATTGAAGGCCTCAAGCTTCCCATATGGTTCTGGAAATACAATCTCCTCAAATCCTACAAGAGGATCCTCCATGACAATTTTTCCTTCTCGGAGTGTGACACACTGTTCAACATATTCATTGATTAATCCTTCAACAGAAAAAATCAGAGAATAGTTAAGAGGTGGTCTTGGTTCTTGTTGTAGTCCGCCTACACGAATCTTTACACTCTCAGGCCTATCAAAATACTCAATTCCTTTGCGGGTAAGAACACTCACCATACCTGGTGCTAGTCCACAATCAGGTACTACAGTAATTCCAGCGTCTTTTGCTTGGTCATTAAGTTCGAGCTGTTTCTCAACTATTGTCCATCCGCCGCCTAAATCGCACATATGAGTGCCAGTTTCAATTGCCACCTCAGTGTGCAGTACATTTACAGTATAGCTCACAGCACTGATAACAGAGTCAACTCCCTTGAAAAACTTGACCAGTTGTCCGTGATTCCGGGCATCAAGTGAAACTGCTTCTGCTTTTGGACCTACCTCTTTTGCTAAGGTCTCGGCACTTCCAATATCAATATCGCCTAGCAAAACCTGTTCTACAGAATCATACTTAACTAAATCATAAGCGGCCCCTTTTCCCATTTGTCCGCTTCCAATTATGCCTATTTTCATCTCATATACTCCTCGACACAATAACAGCATTATGTAGACGCAATGCCTGTAAAAACAGTATCGTATTACGCTTTCTTGAATAGAATATTAAAAAGATTAAATTACAGTATTATTATTGGGAAATTGGTGCCGCTGATTGCCGCTGAATATATGGATCAGAGGAATCCAGCGGCAATCTTTTAGTGCAAATCGATGTTTCATAAGTATGTGGGCTATACTTCTCTTGAGAAGATTGGTTGTGCTGAGACCAAATGAGGAAGTAATAGCCGCTGCCTTGGTGCAAAGCTAGTCTTTTCATGTATCTCCTTTACTAACTCCTTTACCTTCATCTGGACTTGATCCTTCAGCTCTCGGCGTCTTACAGCAAGTTCTCCGCTCTCTTTTTCTTTGTCGCCAATAACTGCAATATATGGAATCCAAAGTTTTTCAGCTGAGCGGATTTTCTTACCAAGAGTTTGTTGCCTGTCATCAATCTCGTAACGAATTCCTTCCTTTTCGAGAACCTCTCCAATAGAGTGGCAATAATCAATGAAAGTTTCATTAATTGGTATTAACCTAACTTGAACAGGAGTCATCCAAAGAGGAATATGAGGAACCTTTCCTTCTTTCATGTCCTTGTTGGCTTGTTCAAGGACACCGTATAGTATTCGCTCAATTGATCCTGATGGAGATGTGTGGAGAATTAGAGGATGTTGTTCTTTTCCGTTTTCATCCACATACGTAATGTTGAATCGTTCGCCATTTTCAACATCAATCTGAATGGTAGCAAGGCATGCTGCCTTTTTCTGCTCATCAACAACGTTCCACTCACCTTTGAAAATGAAGTAAGCATATCGCTCATCAAACAATTCAAGCATAACTGGTTTCCCTACCTTTGCAACTACTCCTTTGACGAATTCTCTATTCTCATCAAAGAATGATTTGAGAATTCTAAAGGACACCTCATAGGTTAATTCTAATTCATTCATCAACTTAGTAACGAATACGAGTTGATTATTGACAGAATCCTTTGCCATCTCAACATCTGCAACGATCTCATGAATATCGGGCATTGTGAAGGCACGAGGGCGCCTCATACCAGCAAGCTCACCACTCTGCTCTCGACGATATGAAGGAGCTATTTCGAATAACTTCAATGGTAATTGTTTGTAAGACACAAGTGCTTGTGATATCAATAGAAACTGCCCAAAACAAGCTGAGAAACGAGCAAAGTAGTCACGGTCTCCAGATCTTACAACATATTGTCTCGAGGGAAATCTATGCAAGTATGATTTCAATGAAGGGTGTTCATAATCGTAAATCAGAGGAGTCTGAACCACATGAGCTCCATAATCGACCATTTCGGCAGTGACTCGTTCTTCAATTGCTCTCTTGAGAGTAAGTCCTCTCGGAGGCCATCGAAAGTTCCCCGCATCAGAACCAGGCTCATAATCCACTAGTTCAAGATTTTTCATCAATTCAATATGAGCTGGAGGTTCATGGACAGTTCGATCCTTTGCTGTTTCATAATTTACATAGAGTTGTAATTCTTCAAACTTTTTGTAGTTGAATTCTTTTATATCCGTAAGCTTTCCATCAGGTTCCATAATATAGAACTTTGAAGTTGCTTTTTCTTCAGCCTGTAATGCAGTCAGGTCTTCGCCATCAGTGATATCTATGTCTGCTGCTTTTGCAATCTCTTTTGAGATATCAAGAACTTTCGAACGTTCGGCAAGGGGGTGACCTTTACAATGAATTTCAAATGCTTTATACCACCCAAAGGGAACTTGGACAACATTCAATCCTCGTTTTTTGAGATTTGTAGTAATAATATTGAGTAGCTTCATAGCACTGCTTGCTTTTGCAGGTGTTTCAGAGAGGTGGACCCAAGGATACACAACAACATTAGTTTCTTTTACCTCGTCTGCTGCTGCTGCAATCATGTCAGCGGTTTTTTCCGCGGCTCCACGTATATTTGATTCATCAATGGTTTCAGCTGCAATGAAGTTCACAAGACATGAGTCATCAGTCTTGTAGATTTTTTCTTCCAAGTCCTCAGCATTCTTTAGTGCTTTACGCTTGGCTTCATAGCTGAATCCATCGCTATGTATCTGAAGCATTCTCATTCTATTAACCTCAGTCTTGAAATAATTGGATTTGATTTCTACTTAAGCATAATGTCAGAGGTATTAATCCTCTGAAAAAGCAAAAATCATGTATTCGGTGGGAGCAGACAATTTCGTTGGCTGTCTTCTAATGTCTGCCCCCTGTCAGGTTCAACACCCTGAAGTCTATGATAGATTCTCCAAACCACCTCAATCCCAACATGAAATACCTATCTCCTTCCTTCAAGGTTTAACTCATAACCTGACCTTATGAAAATCAATCGCTAAACTATGCCTTAAATTGACTTGTAAGCTTAGACACACATACATTGCGGGCATAGAAAACCAGGTTTCGTAACAATCCGATCCTAAATTGTGATTATTACATGATTTTTGGACATTTTAGGAATAATCAATGGCAATAATTGAAAACCATGCACAATATAAGGAACAAATCCTCACTGTCACCTTTATGACAGAAATAGTCGTCGTGGCAGCGGGAAGAAGTCCAATTGGTACTTTTGGAGGTTCATTGAAAGATCTTCAAGCTCCAGAACTAGCTGCACAGGTCATGAGAGGAGTCATTAACCATGCAGGAATCGATCCAGCTATTATTGGAGATGTTCGATTCGGAAACTGTATGGAACCACCCAAAGCATTGAACATCGCTCGAGTTTCAGCATTATTAGCAGGTATTCCCTATACAGTTCCTGCAGTGACTATCAATAGAGTCTGTACATCAGCCATGGAATGTATCATCAGTGGAGCTCTTCAGATTCAAACTGGATTTACTGATGTAGTTCTTGCAGGTGGTGTAGAATCAATGTCCAATGCGCCATACTGCATTGAAAACGCTCGTTGGGGATTGCGTCTTTTTGATGGTGTCTTTATGGATACGTTGACTACAGGACTTCATGCAGGTAGTCACTTCTATCCTCATCCTGAAACAGGAAAGCCATACATAATGGGCGAAACAGCAGAATTTCTCAATGATAAGTATGGATTCTCACGCGAGGAGCAAGATATCGTTGCTTTGAAATCTCATAATAATGCAGAGAGAGCCACAAAAGAGGGTGATTTCAAAGATGAAATCATTCCTATCGAAATCAAAGGGAAAAAGGACTCTGTCATAATTGACAAAGATGAGCATTTTAGACCCAATCTCACGATGGAGGATCTATCAAGACTTCGACCAGCATTCAAACCCGATGGCACTGTCACTGCGGGAAATTCAAGCGGCATCAATGATGGTGCAACAGCAGTTCTCTTGATGTCGATTGAAAAAGCAGAAGAAATAGGTTCTCAACCAATTGCACGTATGGTTGGATATGGTATGGGCTGTAGCGAACCTCATTTAATGGGAGAGTCACCCATAGCAGCTGTTAAAAACCTAATAGAAAGAACAGGAGAGGGATTTGAGGATTGGGATATAGTTGAACTGAATGAAGCATTTGCTAGTCAATTTCTTGCGGTTGAAAAGGGGCTCAAATCACTCGGATGGGATAGAGAAAAGGTCAATGTGAATGGCTCTGGAATTGGCCTTGGACATCCAGTAGGATCAACTGGCGCCCGTATCATTGTGACGCTGCTTAATGCTCTGAAAAATAGAGGACTCAAGAGAGGAATGGCAACTCTTTGTGGTGGTGGTGGCGTAAGCGCAGCTACATCTTGGGAAATACTATGACCAACACAACTGAAAAAACTCTGGTCCGCTTATTTCAATCCCTCAGTCGAGTTCAGAGAACACATAATTGATGTACGATAAACCATTACATTTATTAACAATAGTGAACTTGTTAATAATATGAAGGAATATGATCTTATTGTCCTTGGTTCTGGTGCAGGAATGAATATTGCCTCTGCAGCATATGATCGAGGAATGGAGGTAGCTGTAATAGAACATGGTCCGATGGGCGGTACATGCTTGAATCGGGGATGTATACCTACAAAGATACTTACCTACATTGCTGATAATATTGTTCAGATAAAGCATCTAGAAAATCTTGGAGTAAAGGCAAAGATTGAGGAGATTGATTATCCCGCAATAATGAAGCGGATGCGAGAAGAGGTCGATGGTTCTAGTAGAGAGCAAGGAGATTCAGTCGAAGCTGCACAAGGCATAGATTGGTACAAAGGAACAGGAAAATTCGTGGATGAATATACAATTGAGATTAATGGTCTCAAGATTAAATCAAAGAACATCATTATTGCTGCTGGTTCACGACCTACAATTCCAAATATCAAGGGTTTAGAGAATGTCACCTATCTAACAAATGATGAAGCACTGCATTTAATGGCAAAACCGAAATCCATGATAATCGTTGGCGGAGGGTATATTGCTACCGAATTTGGACATTTTTTCTCTGCTATGGGAACAGAGGTTACAATTATTGGCAGAAATCCGTTCTTAGTAAAAGAGGAGGATCCAGACATCTCTGAAATCTTACGTAATGAACTCTCCAAAAGAATGACCGTGTTGACAAATCATGAAGTCATTGAGGTAAAAGAAGAGAAAGAAACTAAAATCGTTATGGCAAAAAATAGAGAAACCGACGAAATTGCTGAACATCGTGCAGATCACTTACTTATTGCTGCAGGGAGACGTTCTAATGCAGATCTCTTCCGACCTGAAAATACTGGAGTAGAAACAGACAAGAATGGATGGATTATTGTTGATGAATACTTCAGGACTAGTAAGAGAGGTATATGGGCTTTTGGGGACGCAATTGGAAAATATCAATTCCGACATGTTGCCAATGACGAGTCCCAGATTGTTTGGTACAATCTCTCAAAAATTCTTGATGATGATAAGGAGAGAAACTTTCTAGACATGGATTATCATGCTATACCGCGTGCCATTTTTTCATACCCGCCAATAGCTACTGTTGGAATGACCTTGAAGGAGGCAAAAGAATCGGGGCATCAACTCTATGTTGGAGAGGTAGACTATTCAGTAGCTGCAAAGGGATTCGCAATGGGAAATCCACCCAGCAAAGTAAGGGTCATAATCGACGCAGAGAGTAAAAGAATTCTTGGAGCGAGTATCATAGGACCATTTGCGCCCATCCTCATTCAGGAGATTGTCAATCTTATGTATACAAGAGAAGGCACATTCTATCCTATGCTTCAAGCTATGCATACCCATCCTGCCTTACCGGAGGTTGTTCAAAGAGCATTTGGAAAGATGAAACCAATTGATAGCGATCATCATCATCACTAATGGCGTTAAGCAACAGAGAAATGTACTATTACACATGTGTCCGTAGCATAGCATTGATGCGAACACTATCTACCTTGCCAATTACTCCAAATCCATGTCAACTCAGGTTTTCCGCAGTAGGTAGAACATTGAATCGTATCTCCAGATTCCTCATGTCAAGGTATAGAAAACTATTCACCTTCTAATACATCTTAGAGCAAGTGAATTGGTAATCTACCATACCATCGGAGTATATCCGTCTCGGAGTAAGTCCGCAATTACGGTGCCAACATAGTCAACCTCGATACCTAGTCGCTCAATACGTTCAGAAAGATTATCACGATCTGATAGAAATTGGCATGCAAGAGGTTGACTCAAATTTGCCAATTCTGCTGCTGATGCAGTCACATCGGAATCACTTACTAACAGATTTTCCGCAGGACCAAAGAAGATGACTTGAACATCTGGAATCCAACCATATTTAATGTTGTTTTTGGCATACATTAAAGCTGTAAGGACTTTCTCCCGATCTCCCGAAGCAATGATAACGAGTAATTTGTCGCTCATCGTATAGATGCAACCCTACCCAATGTACGACACAAGGTCATTAAAGGTTCACCTACTGGGCAAATACTGATGAATATTCAAAGCAAAGAAATGAATCCCTGAATATTATGAGGCATTTTGAGAATCAAAGAAAAAAGATGAATGACAGGGATTGTGTCCCTGTTGTCTATATTGAAAGTGTGCTATGTTCGTTTCTTTAGTAATAGAAAAACAACCGCCAGAGCTATAACTCCTGATATACCCAAACCAACAAGAACTAAAGTTGTAGGTAATTGGTCAGGTGTGGAAGTATCAGTCCTTGTAGTATTAGTTGTTGTAGTTGTGGTAGTTTCTCCAACTATTACATCAAAGGTTGCCCTTACTGAGTTATCATATATATCTACAACTGCAATATACAGATGATACACTCCTGACGATAGAATCGTATTGTTTGTAATTAGTTAGAACTTAGGAATAGAGAAATCTATTGTATTATTGAGGTACCAGCTTTGGATATCTGAGAAATCATTGCATCATCATATTCTAGAAGTCCTCAGTCAACCACGGAGTTGCAGGCGGAAACCATTCGAATAAAGGTATTGGAGAATCACCATCAAGCCAACCAAGTCTTCTTAATTGAGATTCATTGAGAGTACCATATAGAATTGATGTTAACCCTTCAATCCTAATCGTAGTTTTCGCAGCTTCACTGGACTTGGTAACTGATAATTGACCATTTTCTGCATTGAACTCGAATGTTTGATTGTTTTCTTCGATTTGAGAATCAACGATATGTATCAATGCCTTACCAGGATGAGTTGTTGAAAATCCGGACATACTCTTTTCAACATCAATAATCCTTGCCATACTCACAATATTGGACTTCAATGTTGGAGTATGTATATTTGATAGCCAATGATAGAAATCTTGTGCTCGAGTAGAAACCACCAGTTTCACACTTACAATCTGGTCTGCATGTTTATATAAATAACTTAGAATTGCGTCTCTGCCTTCTAATGTAATCCAGTTGAATTCAAAAATAGTAATCTGACCAGTTTCTGCCCAAGTATGTCCTTCGCCGTAGCCCTTTATGGAATAGATCATAATTGCCTCAGGGTCACCATTTTGATTTCTTGCAACAACAGCTTTTGCTGTGAAATTCTTCGTCATTTCATTCCAGCGGTCCTCACTGCGCATAACAGCACCATGAGTTTCAAGCACCATTACTTTGTGTATCACTCGACGAAGCTGCTGCATCTCATCGCCTTCCTCTCTCTTAACCGAGTAACCAATAGGAAGTTTAATTCCTTCCAACGAAGTCGGATTAAACTCAAGAGTCCTTGACGGAGGCATTTTAACATATCCCAAATTTCCATAGAAGGTATCCTTGAATGGATAGAGAGTACTTGTGGCAAGACCTTCATCTCTCATGGTTTCAAAAATCTTTAACATTACATCCCTTGTATATCCAGATCTCCGATGTTCAGGAGAACTCGCGACCATCCCAATTCCGCCCATTGGCTTCAATAAACCGCGTATATTTTGCTTGAATTCAATGAGCCTAGCTGTGGCTTCTGGTACACCGTTAACATCATTCAGAAAGAATTCTTTCGCAATGACATCCAATCTTTCCAGAAATCGTTCACGTGATGTATCAGATATACTATAGGCATAGGAAACAATATTCCAAATGGCATCTTTATCCTTGGGTGTGCAACGTCTTACAGAGCTAACCATGATTTTTGATTTGAATTTCATCTACTAAAAAGTGTTCGTCAAAGCCATAATTTGGGTATGAATAAAAAAGAAACGAATGAATGAGTAATTTTTGAGCATATGCACACCAAGCAATTACTATTGAATAAAAAGAACAGTTATCGTTCTTGTGGTAGTATGACTGATTGCTTAGTAACCGGTGGAACTGGATTTGTTGGATCACATATTGTGCGAACATTAGCAGAAGCAGGACATAAAGTCACAGTGCTTATGAGAAACACATCAAATCCGTATCTCATTGATGGAATACCTTATGCATCCGTAATTGGAGATATTACAGATTTCCAGAGTATGAATAATGCAATCCCAAATGATATTGACATCTTCTTTCATAATGCGGCAAGGATGACAGTCTGGGGAGCAAAGAAGAAGTTCTGGTCACAAAATGTAGAAGGAACAAGGAACGCACTTGAAATAGCTAGAAAGCGAGATATTCCCACATTTGTGTACACATCGACTTCTGTAATCTACGGATTCCAAAACAATAATGATCCAATACCTGAAAATGCTGAACAGAATTCAAAGAACATCTATTCAGTATCCAAGATAGAAGCTGAGAAACTTGTTTGGAAGTATCACAAGGATTATGGCTTAAAGACAACAGCAGTAAGACCGCCACTGGTCCTTGGAAAGGGGGATGAACAAGCAGGAGCAATAATGAGAGATCTGATGAGAAATAATAAGTGGTTTTATTTTGCTGGAGGGCATGTGCCGCTTAGTGTGGCTCATGCTGAAGATGTTGCTAGGTGTCTTCTTGATGCAGCAAATCATATTCGACAGGCTAATGGAAATGCTTACAATGTTGTGTCATTCGATGTGATCTGGCGGGATTTGTGTGAGCTTTTAGCGAAGGAACTTGGTATTGATAAAAAATTCCCAAGTATTCCATATAATATTGCATATGGATTATCATCATTAAGCAGTGGTATGTATAAAGCCTTTAATAGGAAAGAGGCACCGATGAAGGTCTTTCTACCATTTTATGTGAGAATGTTCGGACGGGGATTTGTGATTGATGGAACAAAAGCAACCAAGGAAATTGGATTCAAACCCAAATGGGATCTTAAATCTACTGTGAAGGACGTAGCAAATTGCACATGCAAGTATAAAGGAAGATAGCAGAATACTGAATAGCCTGTTAGTAATGTCATAATTGGGAACGATAAATGGTTAAATGTCTTGTAACAGGTGGCAACGGATTTGTTGGATCACATATTGTACGTCTTCTCGTTAATAGAGGTCATGACGTTTCAGTACTTCTAAGAGATAGTTCTAGCATAGAGTTAATCAAAGACCTCCCTTTCACAAAAGTAATTGGTGATGTGACAGATAAGCAATCTCTTGAACAAGTAATATCAAACGATATTGAATGGTTATTTCACAATGCTGCAGTAATGGCAGATTGGGGTGGAAAATCCCACTTTTACCCGGTTAATGTTGAAGGAACACGGAATATACTTGAAGAAGTGAGAAAGAAAGACATACCTCGTTTGATCTTCACATCATCGACTGCTGTTTATGGATTTCCAAACAAAGATGAACCGATTGATGAGAAAGCACCATGGAAACCAATGAATACTTACCAAAAATCAAAAGCTGAATCTGAATCGCTTATACGTGAGTACATATCGGAATATGGAGTTAGAGCCAGTATGGTAAGAGCACCAGTCGTAGTGGGACGGGGAGATATGTTTACGGGACCTCAAATAATTGAACGGCTGAAGAATGGCAATATGGTCACCTTTGGGGGAGGGAACAATGTCCAGAGTTATGTCCATGGCGAGGATTTCGCAAATTGCTTGATTCTTACAGCGGAAAATTTTGAAAAGGCAAATGAGAATGCATACAATGTGAAGTCTTTCGATTGCACAATGACACAATTCCTCGATGCAACAGCTACTGAACTTGGGGTAGAGAAGAAATACATGAATATCCCTTACGGATTCGCAGTCGCAACTGGTAGTTTCTTGGAGGGATTGTATCGGGCCTTCAATAGGAAGAATGCTCCGGCCCTTACATCATTCAGGGTGAAAATGTTTGGCTCGAAGTATCTGATCGATACGACAAAGGCAATGCAAGAGCTAGGATATGAACCCAAATGGAATCTTGAAACCACTGTAAGAGATATGGTTGAGTGGGGAGGTTTTGTTAAGCCTAGATAAATCGGTCCGCCAATTCAATCAGGTCAATAATATCCATAGGTCCATCATTTGTATCTTGAAGATCCCTCTTGCAAAATGGACGTGCTGAACAAGAGCAGGAACATCAGCTACTTGTGCATGTTCAATTCTTTTCTTAGCAGTAGCAAACTCAATTCAGAATCTATGCCGGACTTAATCTACCAAATTGACAAACTACCTCTTGAAGTTGCCTTTTTTGCATTACAAAACATTAGAGTCTACAGAAATCAAGCAGAAGAGCTGTGAGGGTATAAAATCCTCGCATCATTCCTAACCTTCATTCAATTAGTTTGTCAAGTACTTCGTATAAGTCAAGGTTGATATCTTCGGATTCAGGATCAACTAATAGACAACCTGTGAGAATACGCTCCTCATCGGGCATCATCCAGGTCATTCCATCTATCACCCCCAGAAGGAGTATATTACCAAAATTAGCAGATAACATGCGACCTGTATCTCTAGCCATCATAAAGCTCAGACCAGTAGTTTCAGTTTGACCATCCTTGGGTTTCAACCATACAACATTCTTAGAAGTTGTTACAGCAATAGGTATCTTCCCTTTTCGTATCTCTGTGCTTACTCCGTTCCATTCCGTAAGAAATGAACTTCCTGCGAGTTCGTCATTGAGATTCATATCAACCAATATAGTAGGATAGAAGCTTATTGGTGCAGCACTTTTGTTCGAAATAGTCCATTGAATTAATACTAGAGGGCTTCCAGGAGTTGTTAAATATCTCAACTTGAAATCTACGCCCCGTACGCATCTCTGTAATTTTCCTATCCAGCTAATTTGTACGCCCTTCCAATCACCTTGTTCATAGATTGATGCTTTCATAGTTTCACGATTTGTTTTTGCTTTAGAAAGATCCTCACCCATTTCATCGTCAAAGACAAAAGGTTGAACACCGCCAAAGTAGTTATCAAAAAAGCCTCCTGGTTTAGGTTTAGGTTCGGGAAATGCACTAGTTAAGAATTCGACATTATTCCGATTCTTGAGAGAAATCATACAACCTCCATAATCAGCTGATACAGTGAAATCAATTAGCCCATTGCCAACATGGTATACCTCCATTCCTTTATCCATTGATTTGTCTATGTGAATTGTACTGGTAGACCGCCCAAGTTGAATCAAGTAAAATGGTGTTCTAACATCCCAAGTTGCTTTTAATTCTGCAAAGCCTTTGCCGATTGAGAAATCATCCTGAATTTCATTATTGGGTATAAAAATCAGGTCAATGTTAGAGTTTTGTGATAGTTCAAGATTGCATGAAGTAAGTGAATCATCAATATGCTTGTCTGATGTATCACGGTTATTCTTTATCTTGACAATCCAATCCTTGGGAGGAATGATTTCAAGTCTGCCTGAGATTGGACTGAGTGTAGATTTTCTTATACGTAATTGAGATTCAATAGATTCATGATTAGACACAAAAATTGGATCTATTTCTAAACCAAGTACTCCGTTGATATCTATTTCTTTCAAACAAGTTACATTGTCCTCGTACTTTGCCTCAACTACAGTATTATACAATCTGTGAATTTGAGACCAATTTGAAGCGCCAAAGACTAGCCAGAATTGTGATAGCCTTTTAGTTTCACCGGGTTCGATTACGACTTGTGGATAGGATAGCATATTGATTTGTCCAAATCCGAGTCTAATCTCATCAACACTTTTCAGGTCCCAGAATTCGCCAATTGTACTGATTTCATTTTCTAAAGCAATCCACCCTTCTTTGAAATCAGAGGGATTAGTTGTCGCTGCAGGATATAGACTATAGAAACTGCCAAGATTATCTCTTACGACTCCACTGATGAATGGTATATAGGTTGTACCACGAGTAAATGAAATGCCTCCTCCACGACCTAAAAGACGCAGCTGTAGAGTCTGTGATTTACTTCCCGTATTGTTTACCACAACTTCATGTTCTATTATTCCAGTTCCTTTTTCAAATATTGCTCGATCTTCGATAACCAATGGTCTATCAGGATGGTCAGCCTTCATGGTGATTGTAATTGCGTGTTCATCTTCAATAATGGACGGTGTTCTCTCTGCGAATCTGAATGGATTTATACCAAAGGGTGGTCCGATTTCAGATTGTAGTACAAGAGGTATAGAGTCACCTTGAGAGACATCTCGAGTTCGTAAAATGGCTCCTTCAAGATAGTAATAGGCATTGTAATCCGGTGAAACAACAACTAGTCGTTGCTTCGAATCATCTTTAGCAATCGCAATGCCCTGTGTCCCCACATTGAATACAGGAATTGAAAATTCGCGTGTAGTTATATTTCGATTCTTATCAACAAGAATTTCAAAGCTGACTATAATATCATGAGATCCTACGGGGAGGTCATCACTTGCATTTACTTCAAGAATTGTACCTCCAAAACCTTCTGAATCCATTTTTATAAGAAGGTCTTTTGCTTGCGCAGCTATCTTCGGAGATATTGACCTTAATTTAATTCTTGCATCTACTGAAGAATTGATGTTGTTAATAATTGTAAGAGGAATAGAACAAGTTCCACTGGGAACTATTTTGCATTCGCCCCAGCGAGTTTTAATCTCTGCGGCAGTCTTTATCTTAAGCCCTGTGTAAAGCTTGGATGTTAAACCATCAATTGATAGTTCTGCTATTATGCATGGTGTTCGAATGTTTTCTCTGTATAATGGTGCTGTTGAATCCAAATGAAATGGTATGCTCCAAACAAGTTTTTGTCCAGCTCTAACATACGAATCAATTGAAGAGGTTTCATCAAAGATAAGACCATCAAAAGATGTCAGGTTGACTGAAACAGGCAAGTCTTCATGGCTACCGTTCTCAATCTCTAAGGCATAGTTATATGAAAGACCACAGAGTACTTGATGAGAATTGACTCTTGCATCTACTCTTAATTTCTTGTTTCCAATTACACGATCGATTGCCGTAATTCCTCGACCTAATCTATCGATAGTGACAGATAAAAAATCATCATCATGTCGAAATTCGTAGGGATAAATAGACATTCCATTTCTTTGATACTCGTCAGGTGCCTGTATTGGTTCACGGACATGTAGATTATACCAACCTCCATTATCTGCCAAGTTTCCAAAAAAAGGGGCACATAGTGGATGTTTCAGAATTCCGGGAATGTAATCTTCCATATGAACACTAGGCATTTCGGGATTCCACATCATCCCAATTTTCTTGTATAGTGGGACTGCCTTCATATTACCAGCCCACGTATTCAAATCGACACGCGTGTATCCCTTTTCCAAAGCTCTTTGTATTGACTCCAGTAGTAGTTTTTTACCGACTTTCTTTCCCAGAGCTTCAGGTGATACTCCTAAAGTCCCAACATACGCAGCATCCAAATCGCGAATATGTGCAAATACAGTACAAGATCCAACTGGTTTCTGTTTGTTTTTATCAATGGCTATCAAAATGGCAATAGCATTCAGAGTGCTATATTGCTTCTTTACACGATCAGCAGTGAATGGTACCCCCTGGGTAAAACTGCCAGGCCACAAATCATCCCATGTATTCCACATTTCAGCTATACCTTGAGCTAAGGATTCATCATAGTCGCGGATTTCGATATGAATGGCATTGGACATCTTAGTATCTTCCTGTTTTTCTTGAATAAGTGGTAGTATATTATGCAACCTCTCTACGTAACGTCATATTATCTGGTCAGCATAATTGATGGTATTGGAAACTAGTGACCAGTTCTTTGGGCACTTCTATTTTATTACACACTGAGAATTCATTCCTTGCGCATTGTGAAGGTACCTTGGCGAGAGATTACTTGGTCGCCCTTTCCTTCTTCAACATTCTCATATCGTGCAAACACAAATAGCAAATCTGAGAGTCTATTTATGTATCGAAGAATTTCTTCGTTAATTAAACAGACCTTGGCAAAGGCAATAATGCGTCTCTCAGCTCTCCGACATATTGTCCTTGCTTGGTGAAGAAATGCAGCAGCCTGTGTTCCGCCTGGAATTACAAAATTCTTGAGAAAGGGTAATTCTTCACTTAGTTCATCTGATAGTTTTTCGAGAGATGCAACATCTTCAGTGTTTATTACATGAAGATTAGCCAATATTGGGTCGTCTGCCTCAATTGAATTAGGATTTACTGCTAATTCGGAATTTACGTAGAAGAGTGTCTTTTGAATTGTCTCAATATATTCAGCAATCTTCTTTGAAGAATAAATCTTTGCAATACCTAAGACCGATATCAGCTCATCGATAGTTCCATAGGCTTCAACCCTAGGATCATCTTTGTCAATACGGTCTCCGGAGAGCAGACCAGTTTTCCCTTTATCACCAGCTCGTGTGTAAATCCGTTTAGACAAACAACCACCTACTTTTTCTAATCATCATCCTATGATTAGGTTTTTCATTCGGCATTTTGATTATAATCCATCTGCCCATAAAGCCAAGTGCTGCGCTGCTTCTGTTTCTTTTAGGTAAAGTTCATTCAGTAGAGGTTCAACACCTATGTATATTCCTTCAAAATCATTAACTTCATCGTATGCCTGTTGCAACAATAGTGGTATTTCTTTCAATCTTCTCTTTACTGAATCCAAGACTGTGACTCCTTTCTGCTCCAAGTCGTGATTGTTTTGAACATGTATCTTCCTGATTTGCGAAAGTGCAGGCAATTCATCGGGTGTTAACATAATAGCTGTCTTTGACCAAAGATCTGAAATTGTATTGTATAGTTTTGATGCTCTTAGAAGATTAGAATCTTTCATCTCTCTTGAGGCTTCTTTAAGAAACCGAGTATACATCCTCCTGAACAAAGCACCACCACTTCCACCCACCTCAATATACACGAAATGTTCAATCAGAGCATGAGCAATGATTTTATTGCTACCCAACGATTTTGGATATCGACGTAGTTCATCCTTCCATCTGATAATACCTCTAGCACCCATATTTGATATGGGCGGATTCAGCATATAATCTGCATTCCCTCTTATTGCTAAAGGAATAATTTCAGAAACAGGTACAGGCACTTCAGGGATGAAGACTTGCATCAGTTTGTTCTTAGCTGGAAATGGATGATAACTGGAGGCACGTGCCTTTTTCAAATCATCCAAAGGTATTATTATAGTGGTAGCAAATCTGTCTGAAATGTATGCTTCATTCTTTTCCTCATCAAATCCATAGACAAGTATGGTATGCATTCCGAAATGGTCATCTCCACCAAGTGAGAGGTAATTCAAATACCCTAAATCTACACAGACTAAAGCAGGTTGATTCAATTCCAATGTTTCACTCAATTGCTTATGAGCGCGTTCAATTGAGGAAGATGCAAGAACTTTCCAACTGCCACCCAATCTATCAATTGCTAATCCCAAAATTGTGGGAAATTTTCCGCCATTCATTCCTCCAACAAATGGGGTTTCCATCTGTCTCATTTTCCAATAAATAAATCCAAGTCCAGATGCAATCCCGACCAGCATTTCTTCAGAGATATCATAACCTTCATGATGAAGAAGTTTCCAGAGTGCACTTGTCATGCAGTTCTTTCCACTAGGCATGTGTTCAAAATTCAATATTATTCTCTTACTCATTAAATTCACCTCATACTAGATTCTTTGAATTTGAAATCAACACCACTTGAAATCTGTTTGATAAACGAGTTTAGCCAATCTATCTGGCATCGAACAGAATGAGCAGGACGGTCAAACAATGCTCGCACAGATCCGATATTATCAAAGTTATCAAAATCCTCTACTCGTGTCACTCCAACTAATCTCTGAGGATCTTCTTTTCTTAATTGTTCGATATGATTAAAATTGTTAACATTTGATTCCAAAAATCTGAGATTTTGTTCCAAAGTTGATTTGTAGATGACAAGGGCCTCTATGGCTTCTTTTTGAGTTAATTGACTCATGGCAGATATTCCTAAATCAAAGAGGGTCTTTGGTCGAGGAGGACCACTCAAGCATTTGTAAATCTGCTTTCGCAAGACATCTTTTCCTTTTCTTGTTAGCCGATATGTCTTCTTGGATGGCTGAATGGCGTCATCAGATTTCTTACCATTAATTAATCCACGTTTCTCAAGTTCACTCAATGCCTTATACACTGATGAGAATTTGAGTTCTACCCATGCATCATAATTGTAGTCTTTGATAATTTTGTTTATTTCATATCCATATGCGGCTCCATTGCCGATAATAGATAGAACTGCCAAGTACGTTGAAGGTAGGAAGTCATCGGAATCACTCGTCATGATATAGCACCAATATATTATACTAGTAGAATAATATTATTATATTAGTAGAATAGTAATAAGCCTTGTCTCTCAAATTTAGAAATGTTAATCATCAAGTTGCTATGACATGCTGATGATGGTAATAGAAAAGCGCTACTCTGCATGCGCATTGAATTGCCCAGACATCTGTGCATATGTAGTCCATATTGAGAATGGCAAAATAATGAGACTTGAGGGAGATAAAAACCATCCATATACGCTGGGCAGATGCTGTCCAAAAGGATACGCTCATGTATTGCGAATGTATTCAGAGGATAGACTTCGATATCCAATGAGAAGACAGAGTGATGGCTCTTTTGTGCAAATGAATTGGGAGGATGCTTGCAGAGAGATTGCAAGTCAGATGAAATGTGCTAAAGAAAAATATGGAGCACAGAGTATAGCTATATACTCTGGATCAGGAAATGATGGAATGGCTCCTCGGTATGCGTCCAGATTCTCGAATGTTTTTGGATGTAGAATGATTCCAGGGATAGTGGAAATATGTTTTGAAGGTGCATATGAAGGTGCAAGGTTCAATGTCGGTCCCTTTCCACCACATGAATTGTCTGACTGGGTCAATTCAAAATGCATTGTAATCTGGGGTACAAATAAGCATGAATCAAGCATTCATGCAAAACGTGTCATTCAAGAGGCAATCAACAATGGAGCAAAGCTGATCGTCATTGATCCACGAAGAACTCCATATGCAGAAATAGCAGACATTTATACAACCATCAGACCAGGAACAGATGCAGCACTAGCTCTA
Organism: Candidatus Thorarchaeota archaeon; assembly: GCA_016839245.1. Next base: position 28,228 of record JAEOUN010000076.1, on the reverse strand, counting down.
GGCATTGCTAATGAAATCATAGAGAAAGGTCTCTATAATGATGAATATGTTAAACGGCATGTAATAGGATTTAATGAATTCAGAGAGAGGGTATCAAAATACAATAAGAAAAGTGTTAGTGCGATTACTTGGGTCTCTGAAAACACGATCGAAAGGATTGCTAAGCTATTTGCTACTCACGGACCGGCTCTTATTTCAACAGCACCAGCTGGAATGAATCACTACACCAATGGGACTTGGACTGCACGAGCTGTTCATAGTCTATTAGCGATATGTGGCTATTTAGGTATATCAGGAGGTGGTTTTCAATATCTATCATCAGATAACAGTCCATTCAATGAAAATGCGGTGAGTTTACCAAATCTTCTCGCTGATGACATTAAACCAATTGTACCATCAGGAACTTACATTCCGGAATTCGTTTTATCACACAAAGAATCACCCATCAAAGTATTAGTAATTCAGGCAGCAAATCCAGTGACACAATGGCCAAACACAAAGAAGACAATAGAAGCAATCGAAAAAATACCATTCAAAGTATGCATTGATCTAGAACTCACAGATACAGCAAAACTCTGCGATATTGTTCTACCAGCGACTTTTATTTTCGAGCATGACAATATTGTTCATTCAGAGCTACACAGGATTGTCCAGTTTGCACCAAAGCTTGTTGAACCAGAGGGAGAGGCTCGAAGTGAGTTGGAAATCTGGAGAGAGATTGCAAAATTACTTGATTTCGGTGATTACTTCAATCTCTCCGAACAGGAAGCTATTGAGTTAGCACTTAACAGCAAGGACTGCAGAGATATTACACTGGCCAAGTTGAAGGCACATCCTGAGGGATTACGAACAGCTGCCATTCGAATTCCTTTTTCTGATTTCAAGTTCAATACAAAATCTGGTAAAATCGAATTGTATTCTCAGGAATTGGCAAGAAATGGTTTTGATCCACTCCCCTTTTTTGAGGAGCCAGCAGAGAGTCCAATATCCACTCCAGAGGTCTTCAAAGAATTCCCATTGATCATGATCACCGGAAGGTTGGGGACACGGCTTCATTCACAATACACATCTGTTGAAGTAGGTGCGACTGTAAAGAGTTTCTCGTATTGTACATCTTGCCAGAGATGCGTAAAAGAGTGCCCAGATGAAGCCATCAAACTTATTCAACCAAGTGTAAGACAGATTCAGGAAAATGCCTTACAATCATCAAACAGCAAAGCTAAGCTTCGTCATGAATTAAGTTCCATTCTATCAGAACTAGCAGTAACTCTCTCTTCAGAACAATTGAATATTCCTCAGGACATATCAGTCCTCCTAGTACCAAAATGGGATTTGACAAAATGCATTGGATGCAAAGAATGCCAGATGGATGTATGTCCTTTTGATGTGGTAACAGATCCCATCAGAATGCCCTCTAAAACCAAAATTGAAAAAAGAAGTGCAATTCTTAGAATGCATCCCATCACTGCAAGAAGTCTCAATCTCAAGGAAAACGAACGAATTACGATTGAATCAAAACATGGCAAATTGGAGGATCTTAGACTTGAATTAGCAGAAGATATTGATCCCAGGATAGTGTGGGCTTCTGACGGATGGTGGCTAGATGATGGGAATATCAATATCTTAACTGAAGATAAGCACACAGCTTTTGGTCATACTCCTGGATTCAACTCTGTCCTTGTTCGTGTAAGATCATATGAACTATAGAGTTCAAAATGTTTGCTTATATTCAGGAGGCGGCCAGAATCCAAGAGCTTGACGAGTTGCGATTATTTCTCCCAAGTGAAAAGCATTATGCTGTGCAAAGACCATTAGCGCTGCAAAAGGAGTGACTTTGGGCCATGCAGGAAGGTCATCCAATGACTCAACCTTTTTGCTAAGGGCTTCAGCTTCTTGAATTCCGTTCTCAAATTTTGTGACAAGCTCATCCCACGTTGCTTGGTCTTTCAGCAATTCGTTATCAGGCCAGCTTTCCTCATTGGTTTTTGGCCACTGAACATTCTCTTCACGAAGAGCTGACAGCATCAAGTCTTGCCAATAGACAATATGGCTTAGGAGTTGCCAGCAGGAATGGATTCCATTTTCAGGAACAACGTTCGCGTTTTTGGTATTCAATCCCTCAAGAGCTTTTAAGGGATCAATGTGAATGTATTTCCCTCTAAGACTTCTCCTAATTGCATTTTCTAATTGTTCGAACATGATTGACCAATTACTCTTTTGCTTGATGAATTTAATTATCTAAGTCAAAATCACAAAAAGGTCAAAAAAATGATAGACCTATGCTAGAAGAAGGGCAACAATAAACGAATAAATCGTACTAATGACTAGATGTAAAAATCCCAACGGAAATGCAATTTTTGTAAATTCCATGAAACTGATTGGTTTTCCCTCATCTGCAGCAAGTCCAACTACTATCATATTAGGCGCATCTCCAAATGGAATCATATAACCTCCCACATTAGTTCCAATAATCAATGTCATTGGAACTACAGCATTAATTGCGCCTAACCTTAAGCCAAGAGGAGCAAGCAGTGCAGCAATAGGAATATTGTCAATTAATGATAATACAAGACCAGGGATCCAAATCATAATCGCGATGGCAAGGAATACATTTTGACCAATTAAATTCAGAGTTCCATTAACAAATTCAGTTATTACATTGGACTTCTCAAGTCCAGCGATTATACCAAAAAGACCTACAAGAAAGAATATCGTGTCCCAAGAGAGCGTCCTGAGTAGGTCTTTTGATCGTTCATGTGAAAAAACTAGCATGGCAGAAGCTACCATCATAGCAATGAGACTAGCTTCAACACGAACTGCTCCGATTGTGAAACCAAGAATCAATATTGTCATAGCAATGATTGACAGGTAAAAATCATGCTTGGATTTAATCATGATACTTGGTTTGATTAGATAGAGGAGATTCCAATCTGATGTCCCTTCCACTTTCAACGAATCACCATATTGCCTAAGAAGAAGAAACACAGTTACTACAAAGAGGATGAGGGTCAATGGCATTAAAATAATGAACATCTGTGCAACGTCAATCTCGGCTCCAACGACAATGACAAGATTAGGCACCGATCCAACTAATGAGGGGAAAGAAGCGAAGTTAGCTACAATCACTTCTGATATCAAAATTGGTCTGAAATCTATATCCACGGCTTTACAGACCTCCACCGTAAAGACTCCCATCACCATCATAGTTGGCAACGGATCAAGGAAAAGAGAGATGACAAACACAAAACCCATGAAAGTAATGAAAATTTGTCGAGCCTCTCCTTTTGTTCTGCGAATTAGAAGCAAAGCGATATATTGGAACATTCCACTCGATGCAGCAATTGCCACAACTATTAGCATCGCTGTAACAAACAGAATTGTATCCCAAGGCATCGTAAGGACAAATTCACCAAACGTAAAATCATAGGCAATGTATAAGATGCCGCCAACAAGCGACATGGCAAATAGAGATGCAGCTGTTTCATTAATCCTCTCAGATAATATCACGAGGAGTGTAACTACCAATATAATGAGAATCAATAATCCAGCTAAATCCATTGAATTAGGATAAGACAGGACATACTATTAAAGCAGTCGCGAATATACCCTACCTTGGAATGCAAAGCATTGGAAAAATCGAGTGTTCATCTGAGAGAAACCTATAACTTACAATGCTCAACAAAAAAACAGAGAATATGTAGGTTGACATGCCATGACTGAAAGCTCTAGTGGTAAACGAGTTGCATCAATGATTATTGGAATGATAGTGATAGTCGGTGGATTCTTTGGTGGATTTATGCAGTTCTTTTGGATTGATACTCATGATGTGGGCACCATTCTTTTCTTTGTCCTATTCGTACCTATGATAAGTTTCCTTATTGGCGCAGGAATTATAATCTATGGAATGAAAGATAGCATACCAGCGTTTGGCACCATGGGCGCTTTTGGGACCCGACATGTTACCGAAACCCACGAAAAATCGTACATACTTGAACCACCGAAATTCTGCAAGGACTGTGGCGCTAACCTTGACCCAGAGGATATACAATGGGTTGGTCCATTGACGATTAAATGCCCATATTGTGGAGCCACCCATTCCGCAGAAAAACGTGAAGTATAACTAGATCAGATTAAATATACAAATTGCCAAATACACTTTTATCATCAACGAGAAACTCAATGTTTTTATCAAATCACGCTCATAGAAGGATGAAGGACGGGCGGAAAGATGAAAACATTTGAAAAAATTACTTGCTTATTGGCAATATCAATTTTATTTATCGCTTCTTTTGTCATTCCAATCAACATATCAGCTTCTCAAAATATGAACTCCTCGGACAAAGCACATCCATCAAACTTTTTCATTGATAGTCTTTTACCCGATCCAAGATTCAACATTGAGCCCACAGTTGAAATAAGTGGAACTTCAGATGAGTTTTCATCCACTTATCATCAAGGTACAGATTTCAATTATATTGAGCTTGATTGGACTCATGTAGCAGGGACTGAATTGAATTTCATAGGTAAGGATCCTGAGAGTACTATGCCAGACTATAATGACTTTATCTATGCATACCAAGAATTTGGATGGCCATATGAACAGAAACCCGATGTAGTGCAAGTGCTTCTCAATTATAGCACATTATTAACTGGAGATTTCGCACCAGGAGCACAAGAATATAATAATATCATGTTTCGAGTCTATCTATGGGCTATTGATTCATCTGGCAACTGGATTTTACTTTATGAATCCAAAGAAGGAGTTTATACAGAAATCTATGCCACAATGACAGTCAACCTAAATTATCTTGAAATTGCTGATATCTTTGGTGGAATGATCGAAAAGGAAGGTGTTCAGGAAGATCCTGATAACTCTGCAAAATTGGCGATTGGACTTGCTCCTACTTCTAGCTTCCAATCAATGTTGGGAACAGAACCTTGGACCTTCTATAATGGTTCTGTTTCCATTCGAGTAAGTTATACGGATATCTTTGTACAAATGGACAAACTACAAGATTCTGACTCAATCCTGCAACCAGAATACAATGAAACATATGGTTCATTTCATGGTGATATCTTCCCGACATCTCCTAATGCATCAGATGCAGTCTATGATGATTGTTATGGGATGGAAGTCGGACCAGACGGATCAGTGTATGTGACAGGAAATTCACGATCTAGCTATGATTTGTACATCCAAGAAGGAAATCGTTTTCGCTATCAATTCATTTTAAAATACGATTCTCAGTTGCATCTTTTATGGAAAGTCAATAATGATAATAAGACACAAGTCCGATCGATGTGTTTCCATGAGGGATACATCTACACAACAGGATATATTTTGAGAGAACTCGAAGGTACGAATCTCATTGTTACAAAATGGTCGTCAAAGGGAGAGCGATTATGGCAGTCAGAATGGGGCGAAAATTACTCTCAAGTCGGAGCAGCAATAGGAGTTCAAGATAACGGTTCTATCTATGTGGTCTATAGTGATTATAATTTAGATGAGCCATATTATCATAAAAATGGTATTATGAAATTTGATAATGATGGTAATTTCATTTCTAATACAAGTTCCATTCATTTACACGCTTGGTATGATACACCTGGGCAGCTTATCTCTTTTGATGATCATGTTAGTTTTCAATCACAATATGGCTTTAGATTTAGATACTATTTCAATGGCACATTTAATTATGGAGGATTTGGCGACATAATTGAACCGGATGGCGAAGGAGGTTATTATGCTGCTTCTTATTCAAGTCCGAGTCTTGAAGATGATATCTCAAGGATAATCCTCTACCACATTGATTCCGCAGGAGAAATCATCTGGGCTACAGAGTATTCAAAATCATGGCCCAATGGGTGGTATTACTCATTGACACCTAGAGTAATGACTACAACTCCAGATGGAAAGATACAACTGCTTGTACAACATATGACTCCAACGCTTGAGTATTTACTACTTACATTTGATTTTGATGGAAATCTATTAGCTAATCATACAATGGACAACGAAAACTGGCCTTATTATACGGCACCGTTTTTCATGGACAGCGGAAAATCAGGACTTGTATATTTTGCATTTAGTTTCTACGATTCCAGTACATACACTACTGATATTTGCATTCAAGCATACAGGATATATGAAACAGGATTGATATTGAATCTGACTATCACAACAGTCATCATCATTGGTAGCAGTGTGGTAATAATAGCAGCAGTGATAGGCATAGTAAGATATCGAAAAAGAGTGTAATGCAATTCCTGAATCTTCTTGCAGAAGAAAAAAGTGGTTTAGTTTGTGTTTCAAAAAAATCAAATTTGTAGCAGACTAGGTTCCTTTTTAAAACAAGACTTTTGGAAACATGGCTTATGCCGAAATCTATATGACAGGGGAGAAGTAACCAGAAGAGAGAGGAATGTATAATGGACACCCGAGTGGAAGAACATGCAAGAATCATAACTGAGTGGAGCACTGAGATAAGACGAGGCGACATGGTAATTATTAGTGCGAGCCCAGAAGCACATGAACTCGTTGTTGCACTTCACAAGGTTATTGCAAAAGCTGGAGGTCGTGTTGTCACTCTTATGGATAGTGAAGAAGCATCTAAGGCATACTATGATGGAGTTACAGAGGATACATTAAAGATTGTGCCAGATCATCTCAAAGTATTAACAGAGAAGTGTGATGTCTTCATAGCTCTTCGGTCACCCGTTAACACAAGAGCACTCGCTAATGTCGACCCGAAGCTCAGTATGTTAAACTCCAAGACACATCAAGATATACAAGCAATACGTTTGAGTAAACGATGGTGTCTAACTGTTCATCCCTGCCAGACTCTCGCACAGCAGGCGAATATGAGTCTAGAAGAATACCGTGATTTTGTCTATGGAGCAACTCTAATTGATTGGGCAGAAGAGAGTAAGATGATGCATGTGATGAAGGACCATCTTGAGAGTCACAAAGATATTCGTTACATAGGACCAGAAACGGATATTCATGCCTCGACAGAGGGCAGAATTTGGATCGCAAGTGATGGCAAACATAATCTCCCGAGCGGTGAAGTCTTCACTGCACCAGTAGAAGATAGTGTTGAGGGTAAGATCTATTTTGATATTCCATTCCTGCAATATGGCAAGGTCATTGAAGGTGTACGCTTGACCTTTGAGAAGGGTGAAGTTGTGGACTACTCTGCTGAGAAAGAGGAAGCAACTCTAAAACAGATCATTGAAACTGATGAGGGGTCTCGTAAGCTTGGAGAGATGGCGATTGGCACAAACAGAGGTATTAAGCAGTACACTTTGAATATGCTCTTTGATGAGAAAATTGGGGATACTATCCACTGTGCCCTTGGAAGAGCCTACAAAGATTGCAATGGTGTCAATGAATCAGCAGTCCATGTTGATATGATTAAGTCAATGCGCGATGGCGAAATCTACGCTGGAGATGAACTAATCTACAGTAAGGGTAAGTACTTTTATGAAACATAAATAGAGAAAAGTTGATGAAAAGGGGGGAGTGACACCGAGAGAATCATGTTTTGAAATCTCTTGGTATCACTCCGGAATGGTTCTAACAACTGATTCGGTCTCTTCCAACAGAGTTTCCGAGCGTAGTATTTTGATTTCTTCTTTGAGCGCTTTAGGAGTAGAGTCAGCGTCATCTAGTTCAACTACTGGCTTCTCAAGAGTGAGTGAATATCTAATGATGAGAACACCAGATAACGAAACCGTGCCACAGATCAAGAGTGTGGCCGGGAAGCCGATAGCTGGAATTAGCCAGCCAATGATTGCTATCTGTGGAGTTGCCATAATGAGGAGGATTGTTGGCTGAAGAGAGTAGAGTGAGTTTCTATTTCTGCTCGGTATGGCATCAAGTAAAACTCGCTGTGTAAGAATTTCCGCAAAACCGCCAAAGAACATACTCACAGTGAAGAGACTGAAGAGTACGATTATTGGGATGATGTGCTGTACTGGCAGTTCAATTAAGACAAGAGATGTGAATGGCCACAGGACCTGTATCATCTGTGCAGCTTCACCTACTGGTGGGAAGATGAACATCACAAAGGCAAGTATGACAAAGAAAACAAATCCACATGCCTGAAGAAGTCTGAATCGAGGAATCCATTTCTTCGGTTCAAATCTTTGCGACCAGATACCTGAACGTTCGTTTGCAGCAACTCCCGGGATGAAAGCTATGGTCCGATATGTAGCAACTGCGACATCAGTGATTAAGTAACTGTAATAGAGTGGGAAGAGAATCAGTTGTCCCCAAACCGATATTGCGCTAGCAGCAAGCATGGATCCTAAAACCAAGTATTTGACAAAGGGAGTCTTCCAAAGGTAAGAAACACCTTCTTTCAGGAGAGATGTATATTCACCCATTGAGGGGCGTTCTTCTCGAAGAGCCTCAACTTCTGGAAAGTCCCGGATGTATCTCAACACAAGAAGAGCAAAGAATACTGCACCTATTGCCTGAAGTTGAAAAACAAAGGGTCTCTGAAATATGACTGCAAGTATACTACCTGGAATTAAAGCGAGTGTGGAGGCAATCTGAGAAATCATTCCCATACGACCCCAGAATTTTCCGTAAATTTTCCGGTCTTTATCAGTAGGCATTGCAACCTTGTAGTTATTGTCAAACCAAGCGCTCCACGCGCCACTGATTTGAGACTGTGCTACACCCTGAAGAGCAAAGATCAACACCAGATAGAGGAAAGGCGTTGAAGGAGTGACAAATGAGACCATAAAGAAGACAACGCCATATAATAAATTCCCAATTGCAATGACCCATCTCTGTCCAATGGCATCACCAAGAGCACCACTTGGATAGTCAAGAAGTGTTTGAGTAACCATCTCGATTGCGACAAGCACTCCTAGGAGTCCCAATCCTTCGATATATCCACCGGGCCCACCCAGAGCTTCTGCGATGAATATTGTATAGAAGGTGGTACTTAAGGTGAATATGATATTCGCTGTCGGCAGAAGAATCATTAGAATTCGACCCAGATGGAGAGCCTTTTGGTCATCCTCTGTAAAACCCATAAAGCTTGAAGTTCTACTCATTGTTAGAAAATCACCATTAGAAGAGTTATGAAATTAAATCAGTAGTTACTATATAACCAAAAGCCACTAGAAAGGGACACATAAAGAGGACACCAGAAGCTACTAGTTTTTAATTGGAATTTGTACTTAAAAACGGACAAACAATTGATTTCGTACCAATGACTCTTATTACAGATTTCTATATCTGTGAATATTATGAACGAGGACTCATGTCCATATTGTGGAAATGTTGGTAGACTTATCCGTTACAACAAATGGCATGTTCGAGAGGTCTATTGCAATAATTGCTACAGGTGCTTGAATCAAGATTACGTCCGTAAGCAGACTAGATTAGCAGAAATGGCTTCAAGTGAGGGAAAAATCGATGAATTCTATATGGGTATGTATAAGCCTTCTGAGTTACCTGATCTTCCAGATAATGAGGTCGAGTCTAAAAATGAAGAAGAGGTAATAGATAAGATAGAAGATTAGAATTCGATGTTACAAGTTATGAAAAGAATTTAAGTTTATTCAAAACTAAAATCCCTCAGGGAGTAAATATTGGAAGACCAATCAAATACTAAGGCAAAAATCTGCATCTCATGTTTCTTTGTCATTTGGTGTGGTGTTGCTTTTGGAATGGGAATCTTTGCGCTAAGAGTTATGCCAATTTCAGAAGCTATTTCACACGGAGTACCAGCAGTATTGATATTATCAATCATTGCAGTTCCTTTTCTAATGGGATTCTTTGGATTATATACAGGAATCCATATTTTACGTGGAAAAGGAACACAAGCCACAACAAGATCACCTTATAGTCCTGAAACAATAGAATACACAGGAGATTACACAATTAATCCAGATTTCATTGAGATGAAAAAGACAGGAAAGGTGTTGTATCAAGTACCTACTCATTGTCCTGCATGCGGAGCTGCAATAAATAATGAAGAAGTTGAATGGATTGGACCTCTTCAAGCAACTTGTCCTTATTGTAACGCGACTATCAATGCAGAAGAGCATAGATACTAGTTTCCTAATAGCATAGATAAAATGCTTTTAGGGAAATCCGCAGTATTTTCTAATAACTGACCATTTTCGCAAATATTAATTGTATTGACATGAGAATGAACATTAAATATCTTCAATAAGGTGTCTTTCCGAACAGAATTTGATTTGAAAATGCAGCTAAGTCCTGAACTAGTCATTGGTAGTTTCATTGGTTTATTCACATCTTTTCTCTGGGCAATATCAACAAACGCATACAAATCCCAGAGTAAGGAGGCTACACCATTAGCTATCTCTGCATTGAAGATGTGGGCAGCAATGGCAGTTATGTCAGTAATCATGCTTATTCCATACCGAACAACTCCATTCTACATGCCGCTACAATCACTGATCTTTCTCTTTTTCTCAGTAACAATTGGGATTGTTATTGGAGACCTTGTCTATCTCATTAGTCAAGAGAGGATTGGAATTACCTATGCGTTTCCAATCGCAAATGTCTATCCAATTTCAACATATATTTTGGCAGTCTTCTTTGTAGGTGAAGAGCCAATCCTGAGTAGATTCATAGGTATTATTATCGCAATCATTGGAATCACTTTAATCTCAAGAGAGCAGGCAACGAAAAAGATGGAAGAAGGAGGGATTACATCTGATGTTCTAGGTCTGGGATTGGCACTACTGGCTGCACTATGTTGGTCCATTGGTAGTGTAACACTCCAATTAGGAGTCCAAGATGTGGATCCAATGGATGCAAATTTTGTAAGAATGTTGTTTGGTGGATTAATCTTCATCCCATTATTTTTAGGAGCTATAGAACGAGGGATGCCACTCCCAACAAAACGAGCAACAAAAATAGTGATGGCTGCAGGATTCTTGGGTATGACTATGGGATCAATTTTGTATACAGTTACCGTGAAGCTAATTGGAGCATCAATAGCTTCTCTTTTAGGATCGATATCACCTCTCTTTGCGCTTCCAATTTCGATTGTCTTTCTTAATGAAAAATATAGCAAGAAGTCCTTGTTTGGAGCGGTTCTTACAGTGACAGGAGTAATACTAGTCATTCTAGCAATCTAATTGCAGTCTCATAAGACACCAGTTCTAAATCCATCTTATTCGTCGAAAGTATGCTAATAATGAAAAACCCACGATGATCATCACAGCTATGAAAACAGGATAGCCATAGTAGAATTCCAACTCAGGAATCCATTGCCAATTCATGCCATATATTGATGCCATTAAAGTGAGAGGGATAAATACTGTTGAGATAACTGTAAGAACCTGCATGACCTCATTCATTCGATTGCTTGCTCTAGAGAGATAGATATCAAGCATCCCAGTAATAGATTCACGGTAGGTTTCAACATGATCAGTGATTCTTATCACATGATCATACAAATCGCTGATGTAAATGACATTCTCTTTCTTTACAAAGTGGGGAGTATCTCTCTGCAATTTCAAGACAACCTGTCGTAGAGGCCAAATATGTCTGCGAAATGCCAGTAAAGTCCGCTTTAGATGATAGATTTTAGTGAGTATATTTTCAGAAGCAGCTTCAATTAACTCATCTTCTAGATCTTCAATAATATCGCCAGCGCGTTCCAACACTACAAAATATTTGTCAACGATTAGATCAATTAAAGCGTAGGTGAGATAATCTGTATCGCCGTGTCGTATTTTCCCTCCAGGGCTTCTTGCTTGTTCTCTTACAGCTACAAAAATATCTGAAGAAGTTTCCTGAAAAGAAAGAACATAATCTTCACCTAAAACAATTGAAACCTGTTCTGAGTAAAAATCATCAGTTCTCTGATTGATATCATAAGCTCTGAGAACAATATAAACACCAGAAGGCATCATTTCAAGCTTGGGCCGTTGTCCAATACTTGGAATATCTTCAACAATAAGGGAATGGACATTGTAATAATCACATACCTTCTGGACAAGGTCAACATCATGAACTCCTTTGATATGAATCCATTTAGTAATGTCTTTTGTAGGAGGAGGTGCACAATCTTCCAAGCAATCCGCATTATATTCTCTTATTTGATCACCTGAGAATTCCATGATGCTTATTGTAACCTCTTCAGTACGATCTGCACCAGTATGAACTACTGTCCCAGGAGGAAGACCTACTTTATCCTTGATATCTTCCTGACTCATGGATAGCCACTCAAAGACAAAGTAGATATTTAATATTAGAATGTAAGGATTACAATCTTTGAAGTACTATTGCGAAAACAAGTTAGACCACTACTGTAACATTGTATGGTTCGCTTAAAGAATCACTGCTAATCTTTTTGCTTCCTACTATTCCAGAATCTAATGATGTTTGTTTTAACTTGATTCAATTGCTTTGGCTTTCCATTAGTATTCATACACGCATTGCAGAAATTAATGCTAGTCCCTTGGTGTCTAGTTGGTTCATTCTTCAATGAAATCCCACAACGCTCACAGTATGCCATAAATTCTCTTGCATGAGTGCGTATTGGAATTTAATAAGACACTTCATTCAAGCAAGAGAAGCAGTCTTGTGATTTATTCTGTTAGATGGCGTTGAACGTTTGAATATTAAGCAATTGAACCGAGTATACATAAAATGCAGGTGAGAATTTCATGGGAATGACCCGACCAGATTTAAAAAGAAAGATACTTCTCACGCTTGATCAAAGTCCTTCATCCATCTATGATCTTCTTTATTCTATGGATAAGTTTTCAGATCCAAATAGAACTCGTCTTCCAAAACTTCTCAAAACGATGGAAGATGAGAAGTTAGTTGTTAGTGCAATGCAACCAGGTCCCCTCGGACCATATAGAAGAATCTATCAGCCTGGACCGAAAGCAGAGGATTATCTCATAGAATCACTACGATGTGGTTTTGAAACATTACTTCATTTTTACAACAAATATCGACGATCACATCCAGGATATCTCTATAACTCCGCCGAGGAACTTGAAAAAACAGAACCGAAAGGAAATATCCTATATATTGCATTTCCCACGATAGCTGTTGAGGACATGGATGAAATACGGAATCTAGTTGTAAAACACAATGTTTCACTCTCAATCCTTGGAATAGGTGAAATGTTAGAAAAGACGGGGATTGGCTATAAAGTAATTCATTTTGATAATCAGAAATTGCCTGTGATAGACAATCATTTTTCAGAAGTAAGAATTCATGGAATACCAAATCGTAATGATTTGTCTATAACCATCTCAGAATGCAAGAGAGTTTTATCAAAAGGGGGTAGACTTACTCTGAGAATTCCCTACGCGTTCTTTGATGAACCTCAAAAGGAGAGTTTCACCGAGTTTATCAGAATAACAGCAGAAATACTTTTTCCGGAATTAGGGCTGGTCGAAGGCAACGAGATAAATCAGATAATGAAAAAGAATTTCATTAAAACCGGATATTACGAAACGAATCTTGGTGAAATTGTATTTTGGGGAATAGTGTAGACGAATTCATTCACTGTTCAGCTTCCTATGAATACATTACATTGCTTCAAGATATCATCAGAAATAGAGAGATTCAAAAGCTTAAGCGAAATTTCTTATAATTGAAGAAAAAAGACATAGACATGAGAGTGCCAAAATGGATGATAAGAAACAACTACTTATTCAGTTGATATTGGAGAACAACTTTAGTGCAATTGAAACTTTAAGCTATAAATTGGGAATCTCAAAAGAAGAAGTGGTCATTTTAATCAAAGAACTTCAATTAGAAAGCAAATTGCATGGTACTCTAACAAGTGATGAGAACCGGTTCTTCAAGAGTGAGGTAAAAGTTTCAGAAGCACCTGTCATCGAACACGAAAACGAAGAGCCACCATTTCTAAAATACAATACACGTCCAGGACTTATTACGGCATTTATTGGATTCATTGTAATAGTAGCAGGAATTGCAGTAAACTCATTCTCAACAATACAAACCGTAAGCGATATGTCAGCAATTTTGACCTTTGCTGGCCTATGCATTTTAATGATTGGGCTGTATTTGATTTCTTTACGCAAGACACCTGATTGATTGAAGATATACCAAAACTAATTCCTTAAGTATTAGTCCATATGCTTGCTCCAATAAGAAGGCGGTATCGTGCAAGAGCTTATACTAATGATCAGTTTTGTAGCAATCTTTGCGATTGGCGTTGGGACACTATCATCAATGATAGGAATTGGTGGTGGTGCGATAAACACGCCTCTACTATTGATTGTCTTTTGGAATATATTCAATGAGCAATCTGCACCATCTACCGCGCTTGTTGGGGCATTTTTTGTTTCAATTGCGAGTTCCATAGGTTATTGGCGTCAGACACCTAAGCCAACTTTGCTAAAGCCTGGTTTAATTCTAGCTGTATTAACAATTCCCGGTTCACTTTTTGGTGTATGGCTTAGAACATTAATAGAAGCTCCTTATATTCTCAGATTGATTTTTGGCATCTCCCTTATGCCAGTTGCATTAAAGATGCTATTTGCGAAGAAGAAGGGCAAGGGTGACCTTGCATCGGAAATGGCTAGTTGGAATATTACTGATATTACTCCTAAAAGATGGGTAATCTCACTCTTTGGCGCATTCGTGGGCGGAATTTCGGCAGGACTTCTTGGGATTGGTGGAGGAGCAATAATAGTACCAGTATTGAGTGTACTTATGGGAGTACCAATGCATGCAGCTGTTGCTACATCTATGTTCACAATGATATTCACTACAGCATCAGGAACAGCTTACAACATTCTTCTTGGTCATGTCAATCTCTATTTTGCACTAGCTTTAGGTATGGGAATGCTTGTTGGTGGACAAATAGGCTCTAGGTTAGCATGCAGAGTAAACGCAGTTCAACTAAAGCAAATCTTTGGTTTGATTCTTGTCCTCCCTCTTATTACTATGATGAAACTAGGTCAAATGTGGCTTGATCCTAACGGTTCACGAGGTCTATTATCAACTCTTGGCGATGTTGTCATCTGGCTTGCAATCGTTTTGCCAGTTGGTTTGCTACGATTCTATCAGATCAAAAAGCAATCCAAACCACCAGAGACAATCGATCCGTGTGATGTACCAAGTCCTGAATAATATATCCAAAGCCACTCAAATTAAAGAGTACAAAAAGCTCTCCTCGTTTGTTTTTATTAAGGAGAATATCCTACATTAGACTTGTTCACAATGAGAGAGGTCATATCAGTGGTTAACTATAATCTAGATGACAAAGTAGTCATTATCACAGGAGCTTCAACAGGTCTTGGAGAACAATTCGCGCATGCCTTTGGAGCATCAGGAGCGAATGTTGTAATAGCTGCAAGAAGAGAGAACAGACTACAAGAAATTTGTAAAGAAATCTCTAGTAACTATAATGTAAAATGCTTGACTATTAAGACTGATGTGAAAAAAGAAGCAGATATTATCAAACTGATAGAGAGAACAAACAAGGAATTTGGAACCGTCGATACACTTGTAAATAATGTGGGAATGTATGTTGTCAAGCCTTTAGTTGAGCAGACCTTGGAAGATTGGAACTTGGTGATCAATGTTAATCTTACATCTGCCTTTCTGGCAAGTCGCGAAGTAGCAAGAGTAATGATACCTAAGAACTCAGGTTCAATCATCAATATTGCATCAACATTTGGATTTGGTGCGACTGAATTTACCGAAGTTGGGTATTATGCATCAAAGGGCGGCATGATAACATTGACGAAAGCTCTTGCAGTGGAACTTGGCAAATACAATATTCGAGTGAATGCGATTGCACCGGGATTCTTCCCTACAGATATGTCAAAAGGAGCAATGGATGAAGAATCAATTAGAAAACGAATTATTGAGCCGCGAACCGCATTGCCCATGCTAGCTGAAAAGGAGTGGATAAGGGGAGCAGCATGTTTTCTTGCTAGCGACGATGCAAGATACATAACTGGACAAATTCTTGCCGTAGATGGTGGATGGCTAGCATATTAGAAAAAGAAGAGAGATGGTAGGAATTTCCTACCATCACATTCAATTCTAGTCAGTCCAATCCATTGATTCAAAATCTCTAGTCTTCATCCATTGAGCAGCTCCACCAACAGCAACTACTCCAAGAAGAGACACGATGAAGATTGCGGTATTCTGATAGATATCGAAACTATCAGCAAAGAACCAGAACCATAGAGCTAGTATTAATACCCAAGCAAATGCAAGACTTATTGAAAACCAACTCTCTGGACCCTCATCACGTGATTTTGTCCAAGAATACCAGACTCCTACTATAATTCCGCAGAAGATTGCAAAAGATATGAGAATAGCTGCAGCATTTTGATAGCCTGTATATCCATCTGCAATGAACCACATCCAGAGAACTAGTGAAAGCAGCCAGAGATATAACATCCCGACGGTAATCTTGGGTTTACTGCCTACCTCTACTTTTCCATCAATGGAAATCTGCATCTTCCCCCACCAGGGTGAGACAACTATTACTAGCATAAATAATAGTGATGCAATAATAACTGCGACAGATTGGTAGAAAGTGATGGGATAGATTGCCTCGGAGAAGTCATTTGCGAATGGAAGCCATAAAACAATGAAGATCAACCACAAGACTGCTGCAGCACCGCTGAATCTTGCAGCTCCTTCCTCACCACCCTTTGGCATCCAAAGCAGCATGTTCAAGAAACCAATGAATAATAATGATGCAATTCCGATTCCAATATTCTCATAGAATCCATAATTTATTGCGAAGACAAGGATCCATACAATGAGAAATGCAATCCAAATAATCCCACTAACTGCACTAGCTTTTGGTTTCTTGCCTTCTACTGCAGGAATCCAAATTACTGCATTTAAAGCGCCAATAATCAAAAGCGCCACAAAAACAACAGCAATGTTGTAGAAGATGGTGTAATCTCCCGCGAAAAAGAAGAGCCAGATGATTGTGAAGGCAATCCATGCAATAAAGCTGATTGCAGAAACATAAGATGTAGCTGTAGATCTCTTTCTGTGAGTTTGTTTTTTCTTCTTGATTTCTTTTTCAATATCAAAAGGTATCTCTGAATCTTTGGATGAATTTTCAGGATTAGTCTCGTTATCATCGACTGGTGTCATTTTCTAAACCTCAAATCTATTTCCAGTGGAATCTAGAATTACTCTTCTAGACTCGCACATGAAATGAATCTGTAGAACAATCTAATAGTTACTATATAAAGAATGACCACAATGAGAGGACACAATTTGTGACTATTAATAGAAAACAATAGTTAAATATTAAAAAGGATATGTATCTTATCTCTAGTAAGGAGGAAATTTCTATGACTGAAGAAAAGATGACCATGAATGAATTCCATAAGAAAATAGCAATTGCTACGAACAATGAGATATGGTCAACATTGGATAAAGAGAAACCATCTGAAGAGGAACTTGAGAATGCACTCCACATGGCGCATAGTTCAATGTATCACTGGAGTAAAATCGGAGAGCCAATTAACAGAGCTCGGGCACACTATATGATATCTCGAGTATATTGCAAACTTGAATGGGTCGAACCAGCAGTTTATCATGCAGAACAATGTCTCAAAATTACCGAAGCCATAGGGATTGAAGACTATGATCTTGCCTTTGCCTATGAGTCTTTGGCACGAGCATACTCGGTAGCAGGAAAAAGTTTGGAATGCAAAAAATACTATACTCTTGCAGAAAAGGCAATTGATGCAATCAAAGGAGAAGAAGATAGAAAAATCTGCCAATCAGAACTTGACAATGTTAAATGCAGATAAGTAGGTTTTTGCTGGATAGGTGGTGTTCATTAGATGGTTTTGCGAATAGTTATTCATGCGAAAAATACCATTTGTCCAAACGAGTGTTTTCATAGATGATGCTTATTCATTTGGGGGAAATCAACTAGCTACATTTTGGGACTCGAACTCAAATATGAACATCTCAGCTCAAGAGATGCAGGGCATGGCTCTTGAAATGAATTTCTCAGAGTCAACATTTATAGAGAAACCAACAACAAAAGGTTGTTCATCAAAAGTAAGAATATTCACGCCGGGTAAGGAATTGCCATTTGCAGGACATCCAACTCTTGGAACCGCATTTGTATTGAAGTTTAAAGAGATTGTAAAGAAAAGTGAGATGAGAACAATTCTTCAATTAGGAATAGGGCCTATTCCAGTTGAGTACATGTCAGAAGATCAAATCCGGATGACGCAACCAGCACCAACATTTATGGATATTGTCAAAGATAAGTCTCAAATTGCAGAAGTCATTGGCGTAAACATAGAAGATATCTCAGATACTTCACCTATTCAAATTGTAACAACAGGAGTACCTTTTATTATTGTCCAGATTAAAGACTTGAAGACCATCAGACATGCAGTTCCGAATCCAGAGTTAATCGTGAAGAACTTAAAGCATCTTGCATCTCAAGAGATCCTAATCTTCTCAACTGAAACCGTCAATCAGAAACATAACGTGCATGTTCGCATGTTTGCTCCAAGTGCTGGTGTCTTAGAGGATCCTGCAACTGGTAGTGCAGCAGGACCTTTAGCAGCATATCTCGAGAAATACAACGTCCTGAAAAGCCATGAATTTGGGACTCCAATTAGAATTGAACAAGGGTATGAGATCAGGAGACCTAGTAGCCTTATTGCTGAAATTCCACATGAAAGTATGTCAGAGATTCTTGTTTCAGGAAAAGTAAGACTTACTGCTGAAGGGATATACTATCTCAAGTGACAAAATGAAGAGAAGAATATACATTAGATAAGTAGGAGTATCTTAGAACAACGTTCTTATGTCGGTTTTCAAGGCCATCTAGTTGGAGTAAGACCCTATGAGTACTCGGAGTCCTGTCTTTAAAACTGTCTTGATAGGAGAAGGCGGCGTAGGCAAGACGAGTTTGGCTGTGAGATACACTGAGGATCGTTTTGATCAACAAATGAAAATGACAATTGGTGTTAATTTCGCAACAAAGAAACTAAATATCGAGGGTACTGATTTAACGCTCCTCCTATGGGATTTAGGTGGGCAACCAAGATTTCAAGATGTAGTCATGGATTATTTTAGAGGATCAAAATTGGGAATCGCAGTCTATGAAGTAAGTCGTCCATTTACATTGCACCGGTTGGATGACTGGATTGCTAGGTTACATAGCAGCGTCCCGGGTTGCGATGTCTTTATTGTCGGGAATAAAATCGATGAACGCATTCCTGGAGTTGGGATTACAGACGAAGAGGTCGAAACTTTCGCATCGAAATACAACGCACAAATTTTTGAGGTTTCAGCAAAATCAGGATTGGGTGTGAAAGAACTCTTTGATGCAGCAGGGCAGTATCTTGTAGCTAAGTATACATGACCAAAGTCAGTGTATTACATTAGCTTATCTGTAGGAAATATCGTTAAATGTTAGGTTGATACAGTCAATTTGAACCTCAAATATCCACAATGGAGTGAGTTCCATGCCCAAGATTAAACTCAAACCTTTTGCATGTCCTGCATGCAATACAAACAACCTAGTGTACGTGGAAGTCGAGGAAAAGCAGATAACGCAAGCCAAACGATATCCTACCATTGTTACAGCTAAATGTACAAAGGGTCACTCGCTTGTAGCCTTTGTCGATGCGAATTTTCAAGTTCGAGATGTTGAAGTGGCAGCTGAGGCAACAGAAGAAGAAAAAGGCGCAGTAGAAAAAACAAAAGGCTGGTTTGAATCATTCTGAATCATAGAACTAAAGAGGTTCATGCATAGGTAAAAACATAATATATGCTAATAATGCTTAATTAATAGGAAAAATTCCTTCACGCCGGGACTAACGCCAATTTCACCTGTTGCATATACATTAGAAGCATATACTCTCGGGGATTAAAAGACGATGTTCGGCATCTTCCTCATTAATGAAGCTGGAGAAACAGTAGCGTCCATGGGTTGGGAAAATCTCGAAGGAGATTCAGCATTATTAGGTGGCTTTGTATCAGCACTCCAGATGTTTATTAAAAAGATATCAGGAAATGAAATAAATGAATTGCAATTTGGCGAGCTGAAACTCCTTATTGGAAAAGCTGCTGAATATTATGTTGTTACTCTTCATGCAAATGATGACAAAGACGCAAGCAAACACAATCAAGAAGTCATCAATTTTGTAATTGAACAATCCGAGGACATTGATGATGGAGTTCTTAATCTCATTAATGAGATGATTACTAAAGATAAAACCCCTGAAGAAATTGAAAAAGTTCGTAGTGGTATTCGAGGATGGACAAGTGAAGCTAGCTCAGCTGCGACTGAATGGGGAAAGAAGGTTTTCTAGGAGGATAATGTAATGCAAATAGTCGATATGCAGGTTTTTGAAATTGCTTATCTCTTTCTTGGACTGGCGACAATTGTTGCCGCTGGAACTATAATAAATTATAGCAGAAAACGATCTGCTGCTTCTCCTGATCCTGAGATCAAGAAAGCGTTTCGACCACTATACTTGTTCGCCATAGGTCTAATGTTTTTTGGATTAGGGGTATTATTGACATTCTTTGTTCTCAACGGTACAATTACTGTATGGCCTGCTGATTCATTTGTTACCTTATATAATCCCTACCTAAGCGATTACACATTATTCTATGTATTCACATTGATTGAACTGATATTTCTTACAATTTCAGCTACACTTATTCTCAAACAGCGATTATTGGGAGCAATCATGCTTGTCATGGTGATTATCGCATATCTCCTATTATTTAACGCAATTCGTCTTGTTGAGCAAACTCGAGTCAGCAATCAAGCAGAGAACATCATTAATCTTGGAAACATTTTCAGTATAATTATCCTTGGTGCGACGGCAATGTTATTCACCTGGATTGCTTACGACACAAAAAGAAGTACAAGTCTAGCTTTAGGTTATGCGATGATTGCCCAAGTTCTTGCAGTTCCACGTCTCTTTGAGATTATTCCAACTGAAATAATCATTGCAATTTCTGTCGTTGCACTGATGGGTCCGGCAATGATTACATTTGCATTTCTCAGACCAGATCAAAGAATCTCAGCAGAATTACTTGGATATGGAGCAAGCTTCGCTGCACCAGTGTATATCGTCATTGCACTAGTGGTGACGGGACTAGTAAATGATCCTCAAATTGCTATTACTGCAATTGCAGGAGCAATAGCAATTATGTTTTCAGCTGGTACAGCATCATACACATACGGTCGTTGGAGAGAAACCAGGCAGTTACCTACTGCACTTTTGATGATCATTTTTGCTTCATTCTCAGCAGGGCAATTAATGGGTATGTTTGGATATATGGGAATTATAGATACAATAACAGGTATCTATATCGATTTTGTAGCATCAACTTTTGCTCTTATCATCTTCGCAGTCGTTGCATTTCTTGCAGCAGGGTATAAGACAGCAGCTTCCATTCCTATCATTATCTATGTACCTATAGTTCTGTTAATGGTTCAATCGTTTCCAGACCCAGTAAGTCAAGCATTTTTGAATCTCTGGTACCTGGGAGCTATTGTTGCAGTTATCTTCTTCCTTCCAATCATTCTGTTTTCCACCACATGGAGAAGGATGAGAGCGGCTGGAGCCAGTGGACGATCAAGACCACTAGGTATGGCAATCGGACTCCTATTCTATATTCTAATCCGATTTCCGTTACTCCTCATCGAGTTTTCATTTTTAGATCCTGGGTATGGTCTTGTCGTTGTGTCATTCCTAATCTTCTGGCTTTCAATAACTGGTCGGCTTGAGAGAGCTGCGTAAGAGATTTCGATAATTATGGCTAGATCTGTTTTTGATTCTAGCCAGAATTATCCTTTGTCAACATAATCAAGAATATGTTTTACATTGATTTTAAGTAATTGAGAGCAGGCAGTTTGAAAGCATCGTAATAAGGACTTTTGATGTAGATTTCATGCTATTTGATTTGACATTTACTTTCCTATGGATGGTACTACTGTGAAAACGTTGATAGGTCAAATCATTACTTTTTGGGTTCTTAGGCATCTTGGTGAACTTTATCGTTGATTTTGGAATATGGTACAGTTATCTTAGAATTAGGACAGTTGAAAGCCTTCCTACGATAATTTCACCACTTCTCTTCTTCATCTATTTCTCAATAACATACGGTATGGTTCAATATTCATATGCGCAGGTGATGTTTTCAACTCAACTAGGATACCCTGAAAATGAACGTAAAGAGCGTCTTAGCTGGTCATTGTTATTATTTCTTGGATGGCTTTTTGTAGGATTCATTTCAGTCTTGATTCCAATAAATGATTCAAAAGTAACTGTCACTCGAATCATGACAAACCAAAGAATAATCGAAATTGGTGTAGTTATTTGTGAATATGGATTACTTGCAATACTAGCATACTTAAAGCGGTTTGATTTGGATCGGAAAAAGATAGCGTACATCTTTTTCGTTGGTGTGTTTGTTCATTTCACAATGGAATTCACACTCCTACTTCAGGGCATAAGAGGTTCAAGCGTTTTTGATCTAGTGTTCAACAGCTTGCTAGAATTTAATATGGGCACACCATTACTGTATCTAATGCTAATAGCTGTGGGTCCAATAGATAAAAAACTTCTATCTAAACAAGGGATTTCCTGAAGAATATCTCTCCAATATTGCCATCATTGATACCATTAATGATGCCGCACTCAACAAATCCATTTGCACGGTGCCAAGCTTGTGGTTCAGGTTCACTTGCATCTGATGAGCTGTACAGTTCTTCATGACCATATTTTTTCAGATAATCTTCTAGAAATTTTAACATCTTACGTTTAATTCCCTCTCCTCGATATCCCTCCTCGACAAAGATGAGACCTATATACGGTTTCGTGGACCAAAGAAATTCAAGACGAATGTATCCGATCGGTTGACCATCTATTTCTGCTACAATTACTTCATTATTAGCAATTTTATAACGGATAATCTGCTCAGTTATGTGAATGTCCTCCACCACACACCATTCAAGATCCTCAGGTCCCGCAAAACGAACAAGAGTCCTCTCGATAACACTCATTTGAATACACATCCAGCTGTAGTATCTGAATACAACTCCCTCAAGTAACTTCCCATCGAATTGAGAATTAAGTCCTTAAGTCTTCAAGAGAAGTTCATTTGATGACCATTCACTAGGTATGTATATTTGAAGACAATTGAATTTGATAGTAAATTTGATGATAACGCATTGAACTTCTTGCGAAAGAATTATGGAAAGCGATTTGCGAGACGCTGGATTGTCGGTAAAAAGACAATTGCAGTGTATGTGCATGACGAATTCGTCTTGAGAACAAGTAGTAATCAATCGATAACAGTCATCTTTGAACCAGGTCGAAATGAAGGTACTTCTCGCGTTACAGTCATTGCTAGTGGTGGTGGAGATGGTCTCATGGAAATTGATTGGGATTCAGAGTCAGCGGCTGAGAATACATTCATGAAACAGATACAAGAAATCACTAGAAATCAATACTCATCGAACCATTAATCCCTGTGATCTTGATTCTGATATTGCTCAGGATTAGCATCAAAAGTACTCTTACAATATGGATTACAGAAATAGTACTTTTTCGCTTTGTATTCACTCACTAGTGTAGCTGCTGCGATTTCTACATCCATCTTGCAAATTGGATCTATGGCAATTTCAGGCTCTTGGAAACTCACGCTTGAATCGACATTGCTTTTGAATTGTTTTGGATCATATCTCCCCAAAAGTAGTGCATTGCTGACCACACTGACACTTGATAATGCCATTGCCAGACCAGCAAATTCTGGGCGCAAAGCCAGACCAGTGAAAGGATAGAATATTCCAGCTGCAATTGGTAGAAGTATCATATTGTAAATCAACGCCCAGAAGAAACCTTGACGTATCTTAGATACAGTCTTTCTGCCAAGATTTATTCCAGATACGACATCACTCAAATCATCACGAACAAGAACAATGTCACCGGTTTCGACTGAAATATCTGTTCCCGAACCTAATGCAATACCTACATCTGCCTGAGCCAAAGCCGGTGCATCATTTATACCATCGCCCACGAAAGCAACAATATGACCATTCTCTTGGAGTTCCTTGACTTTCATGGCTTTATCACCTGGTAAGACCTCAAAGAGAACGTTACTAATACCCAGCTTCCTAGCTATTGCATCTGCAGTTCTTGCCTTATCACCAGTAATCATCCAGACTTCAATACCCTCTCTCTGAAGTTCATCGATTGTTTGAGTGGCACTAGTTTTGAGAGTATCAGAGATGCCTATCAAAATCAAGGATTTTTCATCTCTAGCTACATAGACAGTCGTTTTGGCTTGAGATTCAAGCATTTCAGAATGACTTTCTAAGTCACTAATATCAATAGAATTCTGACTTAGATAACGCCCACTTCCGACAAAAATGGTTGAACCATTGACTTTTGCATGTACTCCAAGACCAGACTCAGAGTTGAATTCAGTGGCGTCAGGAATGGCGATATCGTTTTCCTCTGCATAGTGAACAATAGCTTCTGCAAGAGGATGTTCACTACCTTTTTCTACCGCAGCTACAAGTGCTATAGCTTCATTTTTCTCAATACCTTCGCTTGTGATTACATCAGTAACAATTGGTTTACCTATTGTAAGAGTCCCTGTCTTGTCAAACACAGTAGTGTCAATATTAGGAATGGTTTCAAGGCTACCTCCAGCTTTTATCAAGATCCCATATTGAGCTCCTTTTCCAAGGCCAACCATTACAGCCGTTGGAGTTGCTAGACCCAATGCACAAGGACAAGCTGCAACAATAACTGCAGTAGTGAAGCGTAGCGCAACGACCCAGTCGACTCCACCAAAGATTAGCCATCCTAGAAATGTTATCAATGATATTAATAAAACGAAAGGAACAAAGACCTCTGCTATGGCATCTGCTTTTCTTTGTATTGGAGGTTTCTCAGTCTGTGCATCCTCAACTAGCTTGATGATCTGAGAAAGAGCAGTATCTTGCCCAACTTTTTCGGCTCGAATCTTTAGAAGTCCATTCTTGTTAATCGTTGCGCCAATCACTGCATCACCAATAACTTTTGAAACAGGAATTGATTCACCAGTTATCATAGATTCATCTACTGAGGATTTCCCATCAATAACTACACCATCTACTGGAATTTTATCACCAGGTTTGATAATTAGTGTGTCACCAACTTCCACATCTTCCGAAGGGATTACCATTTCCTCTCCATTTCTAATTACCATAGCAACGGTAGGCTGAAGATCCATCAGACTTCTGATTGCTCGTGAGGTTCTTCCTTTTGCTAAAGCCTCAAGCCATCGTCCAAGAAGAATGAAAGTGATCAACATTGCGGAAGTGTCATAGAATGGCATGTATCCTGTAAGGTAGAAGGTTGCTGCAACTGAGTAGAAATATGCAACGCTTGTACCAAACATTATTAGAGTATCCATGTTCGTTTTGCGATGTATAAGACCCCTGAAACTGGACTGATAGAAAGGATATCCTCCAATAAATTGGATGGGAGTAGTGAGGATAAATAGAATAATTGTCGATTGAAATTCCTGTGGCAATAATGATTCTCCAAAAGTTAACAACGCAACAGGTATTGTCAAGATTAACGAAAAGAGGAAACGGTTTCGATAGTATCGGATTTCCCTTTCACGTGCTAGACTCTCTCTGTCGCCACCGGGCATATCACTCTCAGCAATCTCAAAACCCAAAGCACGTATTTCTCGTTGGACAATTTTGGATGTCAGAATATCATCATCATATTCAACCAGTATGCGATTTCTCTCGGGAAATAGATGGAGATTAATTACACCGGGTAACTGAGTAACAGATTCTTCAATCTTTGACCATTGTATTTCTGTTGGCTTAGAAGCAAGTATGATACTCATTGTCGGGCGTTTTGTACGGTACCCAGTAGATTCAACCGCAGCTTCAAGAGAAGACCTATTGACTCGAGTTCTATCATACTCAATTACAGCTTTTTCGTCAAGAAGACTTACACTAGCTTTTATCACACCATCTTGACTCAAGAGGGATTTCTCAATTGTTGCTACACATGAAGCACAATGCATTCCCTCTATTCGCATTGATATTTTCTCAGGCGTACTTTGCTTCTCTGTTTCATTAGCCATACTTACCACTCATATTCGTTGAATAATGGACTTCTCAATATAATATAAACTATAGTTAATAGCTATGAAGACTTCACTAATAACCCTTTGTATAGTGAAAAATCACGAATAAGTGGAAATCAAGGTCCTGTGTAAAAATCACGTTCTTTCTTTTCCTCAGCGTCCGACATCATCTGCAGTAATTGTGTAAAAGCATCTTGAATTCCGGATCCTGTTTTTGCAGAGGTTTCACGAAAGATTGCAGGAACTCCAAGTTTCTCGATGAAATATTCGGTGAAGGCTTTGCCTTCATCTGTAGTTACGTATTTTGATTTATCCATAGAATATCGCAAATCAGTCTTATTTCCAATGATGATAGTAGGTGGAAGTGGTCCCATATTCTTGTATGCTTCAACGAGCCACTTTGAACTGTTATCAAAAGAATCTCTATCGACGACTGAATAGACAAGAAGAATTCCGTTACATCCAGAGTAGTAGTGTCCGCGGACTTTTTCAAATGTTGGCTGACCTGCTAAATCCCATATGATAAATTTGACAATTTCCTGATTAAACAGAACTCGTTTTGTAGCCAAGTCAACTCCAATTGTCGCAATATGGCCCTCTGTAAAATCCTCACCAAGATAATTGCGGCGTATGCTTGTTTTGC
Organism: Candidatus Thorarchaeota archaeon; assembly: GCA_016839245.1. Next base: position 1,463 of record JAEOUN010000076.1, on the reverse strand, counting down.
CAACTGCTCCATCTCCTATCAAGACAGCCTTCATGATTTTGCTGCCATCATCTTGGTCTCTCAAAATCTCGACTCCATTATGCATAGTTTTCTCTATTTCTGCACAGAATGCGCCTATTATGTTCATGCAAATTTAAAACTCATTTTTGGGTAAATAAGGTTAGTGATTTTCCGAAACATACTCAGACAAATACAGGTCTTCACCATTAAAAATTGATAGGTCTGATTGTATATTATTCGAAGATTGATTGAATGCATTTGGTTAACTTCCTTGGATTAATGTTTCCAATTTGCATCTTATCACAATCATGAAATTTAGCGAAGCGATCAAGACCCATCTTGAATGCATTGAGAGTTTCATCATCTGACCAGTGATCTGATTCAATGAAGAGCGACTTGACCTCCAACAGCTTCTTCTCGCGATGGACTTTTGCATCCATACGACCAATCAACTGATCTCCATACAAGATTGGTAGAACATAGTATCCAAATCGACGTTCGTGAGGACGAGTATAAGCCTCAATCTTGTAATCAAATGACCAGAGCTTGCTAGGAAGATGTCTTTCCCGTAGCAGGTTATCAAATGGGCAGAGGAACTTCATTGGCTCTAATTTTGTACTAGGTTTTAACCTTTGGAGAACTTTAGCATCAGCTGCAGATATATAATAAGTTTCTTGAATACCAGCAACAGATACCGGTTCAAGAGCACCAGAATCAACCAATGAGTTAAGAAATTGTTGAATCTGTCTTGCCGACCGCCAGTATTCTCTATAGACCATAGTACTAGTGTAGAATTTAACATCCTCCCAGCTTACTAATCCCAAAGATCTCACACATGTCAAAGCGGCAAACTCAGCTGCTTGGTCATCTGAGAGAGGTTCTAAAGAAACTGACGAAGGAAGAACTCGCTCTGTTAAGTCATAATACTTCTGAAAACTTTCACGAAAGGCAACCATTAGTCTACCAGTTGTAAAGAGATACTCGAGACCATGTTTCTCCACCTTCCAATCCCACCACCCCTCACGTTTACTGCCACCAGATCCCATATCACGACTAGCAGTGGGACCATTCTCTTTCACATATTTGTAGACTTCTTCAACAGTCTTGGAGTTCTTCACACCCCATTCAATTGGCCACCCTTTCGTCTTTTGAGCGTATTTTTCTGCAATCCATTTGTAGAAGGGATAGGTCTCAATCGGCATCAAGCACATCGAATGTGACCAAAACTCAAAGAGATTTTTATTTTTCAATTCATTCCAAATTTGCCTTTCAATGTATTTTTCATATCTATTGAAGGTAGTAAGGTCATGACTTCTTGAAACCACTGATATTGTATCAATTTGGATATTGTGAACTCTTTTTGCCACATCAATGATAGATTTGCAGGGTCTCTTTGTTCTTAGACCCTGGGCATCAAGTATGTAATTTTGTGCTTGTTCTTTTGAAATCTCAATCATACGTTT
>JAEOUN010000075.1 GCA_016839245.1 Candidatus Thorarchaeota archaeon | reverse complement strand
CCAAGGAGAGAAAATCAGGATTATTCTATTTCGATGTGGGAACAGCAGGGTCAATCTCACTCGTTCTTCAAGCAGTCCTACCAGCGGCAGTGTTGGCACCAGAACCAATTGAATTTCATCTCAAGGGCGGTACTGATGTGAAATGGAGTCCACCAATTGATTATTTTCGTGAGGTTTTTGTCAATATGATTCATCATCTTGGACCTGAGATAAAAATAGAACAGAGAAAAAGGGGGCATTACCCAAAAGGTGGTGGAGAGGTCATATGTCAGGTAAAGCCAGTTAAGAGTCTGAAAGCAATTAGTATGATGGAATTTGGTACTGTTAGTAGTATCGGGGGGATATCTCATTGTGTGAGATTACCAAATCATGTTGCAGAGAGACAATCTAAGGCAGCTCAAGAGATAATTCAAGAGAGATTGAAAGGCACTGTGGATTTTGAGGTAGAATACTATTCAAAGAACGAAGACAGACACCTGGGACCAGGTAGTGGAATTGTCATCTGGGCAGATGGAACTAAGGGCAGCAGGTTAGGAGCAGATAGCTTGGGTGATAAAGGGGTATCAGCAGAGAGTGTTGGTCGTATGGCTGCAGAACAACTGGTAAGAGAGATCAATTCAGGAATGGCAATCGATTCACATCTCAGTGACATGATAGTCCCATACCTTGCTATTGCATCTGGAGAGAGTGAAATTGGTATAACGGAGATTACTTCGCACTTGATAACAAATCTCTGGACGACCAAACAGATTCTTGGCACTTCTTTCGAACTAAAAGGAGAGATAAGTCAACCGGGCATGTTAAGAGTTAGAGGGGATTAATCACTCCTGTTTTAAGGATTTTAGATAATCCTCAATTGATTCTTTCATGGATTTTAAGTCAACCTCCTTCACTGCATCTCTCACTAATTCTACCACTCCGATATTATCAACTGCAACGATTTCATAGGAACTTGGCAGAAGTGAGCGAGCACGCGCAAGATGCTCTTCTGGAGTAATATCGACCTTATTGAGAGCAATCAGTAATGGAGTGAGTGGAAACATCTTTCGTACCTCATTCAATAACGTAACTTGCTGGTCGAATGTCCAGCCACAAGTCTCTGATGGATCAAGAATGAAGATAATCACTTGAGCGAGATACTTGAGTGCCGTGATAGCCTGTAGTTCGATTTCGTTTCTTTGGGTCATGGACCTATCAAGAATTCCTGGAGTGTCAACTATCTGGACGCTTTGATTGTCAACTTTTAGATGACCAATGATGACACTCTTGGTAGTAAAAGGATAGTAAGCGATTTCAGGTTCTGCCGTAGAAACTGCTTTCACAAGAGTTGATTTACCAACATTTGGAAATCCTGCACATACAACAGAGGGAATGTTAGGTGCAATTCCAGGTAGTTTTGATAGTGTCACTTTTGCTTCTATGATGAAATCAAGATTCTTTGCTGTTGCTCGAATAATTGATGAGATACGTCCTTTTGCAGCCCGGCGCGTCTTTTTCATCTGTTTATCGTCCTTTGAAAGTTTCAAAGCTTGAATATGATTCTCAGTGATATTATCAATAGGGGGGATACAATTGTGGACCGCACCTAGTGCTTTCTTGAGCTTATCAGTTCCGACTAGTATATCAGCGAGTTCAAGATAGAAGGGATGTAATCGATCTATTGAGGGAAATTGTTCTACAACTTCATTCAACTTGGTCTTTACCTGCTTAGTGAACTCTATCAGTCTTGAAATCTCTCTAATTCGAGATCGCTCAATGCGTTCCATTCGAAGTGAACTCTTCATGCTAATGCGGGCAGATCTCTTTTGAGCAAAATCTATGATCTCCTCTGCCGTTAAGATTGTGGGAATATTTGCAAAAGGATTTAGTTGACGCAACCTTAGTATCTCCATAAAATACAAAATGGAACAGGTCGCAAACGTTTTAAAAAGAGTGGACGTGACCAACATGTATATTCTCCACTCGGAGGCTCACTGACAATGTCGTTTCCTACTGGTGCTACTGTTGTTGGCATAAAATGCACAGATGGTGTTGTTGTAGCAACTGATACTCGGATTAGCTGGGGGACTCTAATCCTCAGCGAAAAAGGCGTAAAGGCGTTCAAACTCACAGATACAATTGTTTTAGCCTCCGCAGGGCTAACATCGGACTATCAAATGCTAGTAAATCGACTCCAAGCTCAAATCAAACTTTATGAACTGAATCAGAAAAAGGAGATCACAGTAAAGGCTCTCTCTAAAATGATTGCAAATACCCTCTATTCTATTAGAATGACTCCTCTCTACGTTCAGACTGTTGTAGTTGGAGTGGATAATCT
>JAEOUN010000074.1 GCA_016839245.1 Candidatus Thorarchaeota archaeon | reverse complement strand
AGTTTAATGAAGTTTTGCCAATAATCAAAGGTCGCGCAGTCGCTATTCCTGCATTTACCTATATTACTGCTGGATTTATTGTTCGTGGAGAAATTATCTCTGCCATAGAAGCTGTAGATTGGATTGCGAAAGAAATGTTGCGGATTAGTGGCTGGCTTATTGGTATTCGTGATGAAGGTCCTAGACGAGCAGAACAACGCTTTCCGCAAGAGATTCTAGACTATTTTGCAAAGACCAGAATAAAAAATGGAATAGAAATTTGGGGTGCTCTCGATGTAATTTTAGATTGGTATAACTTCTGGATGGTTGAAAAATTTAATGAACATAACATTGTCCATTCCGCTCATCAGGTTGAGAGGATGAGGGAGGTACTTGAGCTACTCCGGAGTAAGGTATAGATTAGCGTATTGCTTACTCCAAAATATTAAATGAAGGATTTCATTTTTTTTTTTTTGATGAGCGATTGACGGTGGATGAACACACAAAATGGACATTAGACATGCTGAACGCTTTATTGAATGAACAGAAAGAAATCTTTCAAAATTATCAAGGTCGCGTTATCAATCCTGATAATTCAGAGGAGTACAAAGAAGCGAAACGAGTCTTTGATCAGGCAGATCGATTAATAAAACAACTTGAACATGAAATTGCTTTCCTTGTCACAGCAGAACCGCAAAAACAAGACTTCTTGGATGAAATATGGAATAAATTCAAGAAATTCTTTAAGAATAATGAACAAGGTTCAGTTGGATGGAGTGGTGTACGAGGCTAAATTTGCAGCAATCAGGTTGTCCATTAAAAAAAGAAAAAAAGATAGCTCATGTAAGTGAGCTACCTCATTGTCAAAGCCATTACTGCTTTCTGTGCATGAAGCCTATTTTCAGCTTGATCAAATGCGATGGATTGCGGTCCATCGATCACAGAGTTGGAAACCTCAAAGCCGCGATCACAGGGTAGACAGTGCATATAAGCCGCTTTTGGCCCCGCGATTTTCATCATATTGTCATCGCAGATCCAATGCTTGTTTTTGTCGAAAAGGACCTGCGCCTTTTCAAGCTCAGGTTTGCTGTTGAAAGGTGGAATGAACTGCTTGCATGTCCAAGCTTTTGGATACACTACCTGCGCTCCTTCAAAAGCTTCTTCCATGTCGTTGACAATCTCGAAGCTTGATTCATTCTCTTCTGAAAAGACCTTGCATTGACCAAGTATTTTATCATCAAGCTCCATACCCTTAGGATGAGCTAGTACTGTATCGCATCCCATCTTTGTTGCAGCAATGATTGCGCTCTGAGGAACAGCTAGTGGTTTATGCACTGATGGAGAATAAGCCCACGACATGACAAACTTGACACCCTTAAAGGCCCCAAATTTTTCCTTGACAGTCATGATATCTGCAAGTGCTTGGCATGGATGGTATACATCATCTTCCATGTTTATCACAGGAATGTGACTCCAATGTGCAAAATTACGAATAATCTCATTTGCACGACCGTAGATCCACCCAACAGGGTCTCCATAACAACGAATAGCAATACCATGACCCATTCGAGCTAGAACACGTGCAACATCTGACACACGTTCTGTTGAATAGGCCTTTTCATCTCCTTCAAGAGCTGGAGCATATATCTTCCCTGGATCAAGAAAATGCGCATGTCCACCAAGTTGTGTCATTCCAGCTTCGAATGAGTTGCGAGTTCGCAAGCTCTGATTATAGAAGATCATAAACAGCGTCTTCGCATCGAGAAGCTTGTGAGGTTCTCCAGTGGCGAATTTACGCTTTAAATCTAGAGCAACCTCAAGGAGGGTCTCGATTTCCTCCTTTGAATAATCAAGCAGGGTGATATAATCCCTGCCCCTAAATGATTCAGTCTTAACCATATTTGGTCACAACCTCTAATGACTTGATGTGCTTTACAGAAAAAGGTTACCAAAGGGCAAATCTATCTTGGATGAGGTCAGGACCAAATTCAATTATACAAACGCAATTATTGCAATCCATATCTTTTTGCATTAGCGAGTGCATTAGCTGCTTCACTCTCTTTTCCCTGAAGTTGGTAGACTTGAGAGAGCATTTCCCAAGCAACGGGTACTTTTGGCCGTAGTTTTACAGCTTTTTCGAACATTATTTGAGCCATGTCCAAGTTCCCCCTCTGCATATGTATGAATCCTAGTGGAAGTATATTGGACGCATTATTTGGGTCCAACTCAACAGCCTTTGTAAGTGCATTTTCTGCTTCCTGAAGTTTTCCTGCATCACCGAGAGCTGCTCCAAGAACGCCCCATGCAAAGGCACTGTCTTCTTCTAACTTGATAGCTTGTCTGGCTGCTTTTTCTCCCTCATCTAATTTCTTCAAGTTAACATAGATAAGACCTAACTGAGCCCATGCCTCTGAATCGTTTGGTTCAAGCTTCACTACATTTTTGAAGATCTTTAGGGCTTTGTCTAATTTTCCTTCTGCCAATAATTTCATTGCATCGATTTTACTCTGCTCTACCTTTGATAGCTTCTCACTTAGAATACGATCTCCACCCTGAATCTTCTCTGCTTCAGCAAGTAATTTGCTAAGGGTGGGATCTTCAGGATTGGCCTCAATTCCTTCATTCAAGATTTCAATTGCTGACTGCATGTTGCCCTGTAATGCACGAATACTTGAGAGAACCTGATATGCGGCTATACTCTTTGAATCCAAGCTAATCGCAGTCTTGCATGCTTTCTCAGCTTCTTTGAGATCTTTAAGTTGAGTTAAAGCTCCTCCAAGAACGGTCCATGACTCTGCATGATTTGGTCTAAGTCGTACAGCTCTCTCCATAGCTTTTCGAGTTCTTTCAAAGTCCTGATTTTGATAATGGACAACTCCCACACCGAACATATACTCGCCCTCGTCTATCTCTTTAGGACATTTCTTGAGGTGATCCTCAAGCATCTTCACAGTTTGATTGATTGAATCCATCATAATCGGATCGTCTTTACTCAGTTCTACCGCCTTTGCCAATGCTTCTTCAGCTTCATCATAATCTCCAAACTGATAAGAGTCCACAGCAAAAGAAAACCATGCATCAGCAAGATTAGGATTGACTTTTATTGCCTCTCTACGCATTTCAAGTCCTTCATCAAAATGACTCTGCAAGGTAAGAATCTCTGCAAGACTAAGCAAAATCCGTTCTTTTTCATCTCTCACTGATTCTAATGATTCTCTTAATATCTGCTCAGCTTTTTTATAATCTCCATTCTTTCCATGAATGTTGGCAAGAAGAAACCAAGGTCGATACCACTCCTTAAACTGAGTAGATGCATCCCGATAAATTTTCTCAGCCGTTTTAGAGTTACCATCTTCCTCAAGAAGTATTCCAAATTCGATCCTAGTATGAAGATTTCCAACACTCAGAATTGCTTCGTCTATCTTGGCGTATTTTTTAGCCATCTCGTATGCTTGCTTTGCTTCCTCCCTTTTGCAGGCGCCTAATAGTGCATGTACATATTCAAGCCATACTTGACCATTTCTTGGAAGTTTTTCAACGATTTTTTTGTATTGATCTACAGCTATATCGTATTTTTCTGCTATCAAATCTTGTGAAGCTTGAGCATAGGATTCCTTGAATTCTTCTGGTATATCACGGGTTCGCTTAAGAAATGCCAATTATCTCACACCTGTGCGGTTTTTACATAAGGCGCCTCATGAGCCTTTCTCTTCTTTTCTCTTTGTAATAGTATATAGAGAGAAAAAATCTAATCATTTTCAACATTAAAAGATGATGAATAAAGACGTCTGATGCATTTTCTTTTTCGAAAGTCCAATACTCTAAGTTTTTGTTGGTTTTTTTGAAGGTTCATCTACTAGCGAAAAGGATCTCGTTAAGTTGCTTCATTATTTCTATATATTCCTTATAATGGAATGCATAAATTTGACTGAGCCAATCTGAAAGGCGAATGTCTTGAGTTCTAGCACTATCGCTTTTTGCACGTTTGATAATAAACTCGCGCCCTTGTGTTTCAAAAACATCTGCTCTAGTAACTAAATCGATAATCTTCTTCTCTTCTTCTTTATCTATTTCAAAACCGTAGATCTCTTTTATTCTCTCAATGTAGTATTCGATTGCTTTATCTTTTTCTCGCTTATCCTGACCTGGTAATTTCGAAAAAACAAAGATTTTACTAGTTCGATAGTAAAAATCGGTAGTTCTCTTTCCTGTCTTCACTGTTCCGTACTTGATGACATATTTGTTTTCAATTAACTTATTGAGATGATGATAGACCTGACTCTTTGTTATCGGAGAATCAGAATATTCTTTATTCTTGGAGAGGTTTGCTATTTCAACCACTGATAATGCGTGACGATTGAGATGTTCTTGGATTACTATTCGGTGACCTGTTTTGTTATCAATTTCCTCTCTAGTTACTTTATCTGGAATGCCAATTCTGAGAATTTTGATTATAGTATCTCTCGTTTTATCAGCAAGTATCTCTGCACGTTCCCAATCTGCAACATATTGAACCTCTTGTTGAGGATTTTTTCCCTCTTTTGTTAGTTTGATGTCTTTCAATGTATCAATTCTTGTCTCGTCCAATACCCACACCTAATTCTAACTATATACAATTTATCTGTTTATTCAAGATATCTTTTTGATAATTAAGCATTATGTTTGGCTCATCGCTCATATTTGGTATATTTATTATACCATTTATAATAATTTGCTATGTTAATTATACTTATTAAGCATTGTTTTTTGCTAATATATAGATGAACCAATGTGATCAGTGACTACAATAGACAGTTCGGTCGCAGTGGTTGATTGTTTCCACTTGGGAAGATTTGAGTCATTAAGATTCTAATCTTCCCCCCATTTCGTGATTTAATTGTGTTCGTGAGGATTTTGTCCCCTCTTCTCCATATTTGTACAATCTTTCCATCAGGTCAAAATCCTCCTCCTATTTTTGCAAGACTCGCAAAAATATAGTATAGTAATTATACCAAAAAAAAATTATGCTATGTTGAACAGACTTATTAACAAGAAAATTACAGAATATATACCATTAACATGTATCAAACGGTACATGTTTCAAATTAGGAGTTGAAACTCTTGGAAAGAAACCAAATAATTGCGATATTAATCATAGTTGTCGTTATCGCAGGTGCAGGAGTCGCCTTTGTCTTCATGCAGCAGCCATCTAGGCCGCCAGAGAATATTCTGATCCATGAAACAATTGGCAATCCTGACCATCTTGATCCACATGTCAATTACGAGACCTTTGGTGGATTAATTGCGTATAACGCGTACGAAACATTATACACCTATCCATTTGGAACTGAAAGTACAGTTCCTTCTACACCATTACTGGCTGAGAGTGCTCCGGTCGTAACTAATGGTGGCCTAAACTACACAATTACACTGCGTGAAGGTATTACCTTCCATGATGGTACTCCATTCAACGCAAGCTGCGTGAAGTGGAATATTGAACGTGCAATGAAAATCTTCTATCCTGACGGTCCAGCTTGGATGATTGCTGAGCCATTGAAAGGTGGTGTAGATGTTGAACTAGCTGCTTTCAATTATGGACCTTCATCACCTGAATTCAAAGCAGCGTTTGATAATTGGGTAGCAAACTCTGGTGCAGTAGAGGTCATCGATGATTATGTTATCCGATTTGTCCTCGAAGATCCTTATCCTCCCTTTATTGCCGCTCTCACTTTTGCAGTCGGTTCAATGCTTAGCCCAAGTTATTGTATCTCACATGCAAGCAACGATGCCTGGGTAACATTCGATTCATATGGTGTTGACTATGGGGAAATTGATGGTTGGATGGATGATCATACTTGTGGCACTGGACCATACCAGGTCGTCGAATGGGTTCCTGATCAATATATCCACCTGGTTCTCTATGAGAATTATTGGAGATTTGACACTACAGACTCAGCCGTAGAAGCACCTTCGTATGCTGGTTCGCTGGATGAGATTTACATCAAGACCAATGAAGATGTTAATGGCAGAGCACTGAATCTTAGAACTGGGCGTTCTGATAGCTGTTACTGGCCAACAACGAATGCTCAAGATATATGGGATACTGATGCCGAAGAGTCTCTTAATTCAAACATTCATGTTGCAACAGGTGGTGTCACATTTGATGTGACGTTCTTTGGATTTAATATGGGAACTTTCAATACGACTGAAGGTGTTATTACCGATGCGCCATTTAGCTTCAAAGACTTTCGAGTAGCTGCATCATATGCATTCAATTATGATGCATTCATGCAAGCTTCCGTAAATGGAATTGGTATTCAAGCAAAGGGACCAGTTCCTCAAGGTATGGTTGGTCATAACGGAACTATGTATACCTTTGAGTACGACATGGATAAAGCTGTTGAATATTGGAATTTGGCCATGCAGAATCCTGCCTTTGTGAATACTTTGAATGTGATGAACAACAAACTCACGTTGTACTATAATAGTGGCAATACAGTAAGAGAACAGGGTTCATTACTTCTTGCTGATGGACTCGCAGAGATGTTCAATGATCCCAGTGCTAACCATACTGGCTTGGACAGTGCCATGGAATTTACAACGCAGGCTCTTGAGTGGTCCAATTATCTCGATCATATACGAAACCGTCAGATGCCAATCTTCTTCGTAGGTTGGGCACCAGACTATGCAGATCCTGATAACTACATATTTCCATTCTGCTATGAATACGGTACTTATTCTATGAGAATTGGATACAATAATACTGATGTCAACGACTGGTACGAGGCAGCAAAAATTGAAACCAATACAACACTGAGACAGAAATACTTTGATCGGATTCAAGAAGCTGTCGCAGAGGATTGTCCCTACCTTTGGGTCTATCAGGTTGTTGAGTTCCGAACTTGGAGAACTTGGTTGTTTGGTGATGGATTGACTTTCAATCCAATGCATAGCTACTACTGGTTCCATGTGTATAAGGACTATTCAACATAATACGATTCTATTTTCTTGAGTGGCAGTTTCAATCTGCCACTCAAGCTTTTTTTGTACTTTCTTTGGAGAGAAACTTTTTTAACTATGGTTAACAATTTTTAGTTATCAGCTAGGGAAGGCCTTTTATCTTTCTTGGCTTGAAAACATCATAGGATTCTAGGTGAAGAAAATGCATAGAGAGCTTACAAAAGGAGTATACTATGTGGGTGTAGATGATCATCACACTGAGCTATTTGAAAATCTCTGGTCATTGCCATATGGTGTTTCTTACAACAGCTATTTGATTATTGACGAAAAGATTGCCATTGTTGAAACTGTCAAAGACCCGTGGGCAAATGAGTGGATCAATAATATTAGTGAACTAGTAGACCCGTCCAAGATTGACTATATCATTCTTAACCATATGGAACCAGATCATACTAGTTCTCTTCCCGATATCGCAAAGATTGCGCCAAATGCAACTCTTGTATATACTCCTAAAGCTGCTCCAATGCAGAAGTCGTTCTATGATGCTCCACTCAAAGAACAAATAGTTGAAGACCTAGATGAGCTCTCACTTGGCTCTAAGACTCTCAAATTCATTCATGCACCTTTTCTTCATTGGCCTGAAACAATGTTCACCTATATCGTAGAGGATGAGATTGTGTTTTCTTGTGATGCATTCGGCACATTTGGAGCATTAAATGGAAAACACTTTGATGATGAGATTGACCTTCGGATGGTTGAGATGGAGAGTCGACGTTATCTCTCTGCAATTATTACTTCATACTTCAAATTTGTACAGCGAGCTATAGAGCGAGTAAAAGAATTGGGAATTAGTATCAAGATGATTGGTCCAAGTCATGGTCCAATTTATCGAAAAGATCCTATGTGGATAGTCACTAGATATGATGAATGGACTCGACCGGAACTCGAAAAGTACTGCACAATCGTATATGGTTCAATGTATGGATATAATCACAGACTTGCGATTAATCTAAAGAAAGAACTACTAGATCTTGGTGTTGAAGTAAGAATGCATAATGTGTCTTATAGTGATATGAGTGAGATACTTGTAGATTCAGTACGTACAGGAGTTCTTGTTGTTGGAACACCTACATATGACGCATTTCCATTCCCCAAAATCTGGACCTTTATTAATGAAGTTCAAGGCAAACGTTTTCCAACTGATACTGTAGCGCTCTTTGGTACGTACGGATGGGGTGGAGGAGGAGTGAAACGCCTCCAAGCTATTTTCACGGACTTGAAGAAAGAGATTCTTGAACCAATTATTCGTGTTAAGGCGCGTCCCAATGAAGAAGAGAAGCAGCAAATAAAGGCGCTTGCAAGGACAATTGCTCAAAAACTGAAGTGATCGTTGGATATCTATGCTGAACCATGTTGTGTCTTCTATCGCATTCATCTTTTAATTGAGGGATGAATAGAATACAACTTGATAATCTAAACTATTTATTGTTAAAAATGAGTATTTTAGTCATCCAAATATTGGAAAATTCCATCATTAATTAATACTGAAAAGTTAGTTTGGTCTAAAAACAGTCTTATTAGTGAAGAAGGCTTTTGATTCGTATTCTCGCTAATGCGAATTAAAGGAAGGAGTTAGTTCTCCACAAAGAGAGTGAGAAATATGAATTTAAAAGGAACACAAACCGAAAAGAACCTGTTGACCTCTTTTGCTGGTGAATCTCAAGCAAGAACTCGTTATTTGAGATATGCTAAGGCCGCAATGAATGATGGTTATCAGTACATAGCAAAGGTGTTTGAAGAAACAGCAAACCAAGAATTTGAGCATGCATCGCGATTCTTCAAATTCATGGATGAAGGTGGATGTACACCGGAACTTAAGGTTGAATGGAATTTTCCGACTGGTCATATTGGAACTACGGAAGATAATTTACGTTCAGCCGCAGCTGGAGAAAAATATGAGTTTTCAGAAATGTATCCGAAATTTGCTGACATTGCAGAGAAGGAGGGATTCTCTAAGATTGCAACAGTATGGAGGAAAATTGCTCAAGCTGAAACCTGGCATCATGAGCGATACCAAGCACTTGCTGATGCAATAGCTGATGGCACAATTCTCAAGAAGAAAGAGAAGATTCGATGGCGTTGCGCAAACTGTGGTTATATTCATGAAGGTGAGAGCCCACCTGACAAATGCCCTGCATGCGATCATCCAAAAGGGTATTTCTACCCTCATGTCTTTCAATAATCATCTCTTTTCCTGTGATCCCCTTTGTTTGAGGGGGTCTCTTTATTTTTATTAAGTAGTTAGTAAATATTAATCTGAATAGTGTTCCATTTTTCGCCTATTTTTGCGGAGAACAGAAGGATGTTATTAAGGGGTTTTTTACTTGAACTGAATGCGTAATTCCAAGAAGCAAAGCCTTAAATCACGCATTCAAACCTGCTCGCTTAAACTGCAAAAGCAGAGAAGCGATAAGACACGTGTACCGCGGGTGGTTTTCCACCATGAAGTTGAGAGATTATATAATTAGACGGATATTGCTAGCTATTCCTGTAGTTATAGGGGTTCTTGCAATTACTTTCGTTTTATCATATGTAGTTGGTAATCCAATTGCATTATATACAACCGAAAGAACTCGCCCCGAAGCTATTCCTGGAATTATGGCTGAGCATGGTTTAGATCAGCCGATATATATCCAATTTTTCTTTTACCTGCGCGATTTAGCACAGGGCAACTGGGGATACTCTCGAACAGCACGAATGGATGTTACTGATGCAATTGCAATAAAACTCCCTGCAACTATTGAATTAGCATTAGTCGCTATGATTTTTGCTGTAATTGTTGGTATTCCTCTTGGAATATTATCGGCTACGAGAAAAGACAAGGCAACTGATCACATTACCCGTGTATTTGCCTTGGCAGGAGTGAGTATGCCTATATTCTGGTTTGCATTGATTTTGAAGTATGTCTTCTTTTTCCAATTTTTCCAGTGGGGTTTACCATATCTTCCTGAAGGTGGTCGCTATTCATATGAGTATATACAATATGATCCCATTACAAACTTTGTACTCGTTGATTCAATAGCGACAGGCAATTTTATCCTATTATTTGATGCCTTAGTTCACTTAGTCCTTCCAGGTTTTGCCCTTGGTTATCTTACTCTAGCAGTAATCACAAGAATGATGCGTTCAAGTATGCTAGAGGTGCTAAAAGAAGACTATATCACACTAGCTCGTTCAAAGGGTCTTAGGGAAAGAGTCGTGATATACAAGCATGCACTAAGGAATGCAATGATTCCTACTGTAACTGTCATTGGACTCGCATTTGGAGGACTAATGACGGGAGCCGTTCTAACAGAAACAATATTCAGTTGGCCGGGACTTGGTAGATGGTCTACTAGAGCAATTTTAACATCGGACATTCCTAGTATCAATGCTTTCACATTATTGGTAGCGTTCATTTTTGTCGCCGCTAATCTTATTGTAGACCTAGTTTATGGTGCCTTGGACCCAAGAATCAGGTATGGATAGGAGGTCAAAGAAATGACACAATCTAATTTATGGAGTTCTACAGTAAAAGGTGAAGAAGAAACTGAAGAAGTACCACTTGCTGTTCAAGTCTTTAGTTACTTACAGATTGTCATATCTGTCCTTGCAATGATAGTTGGACTTGCGAAAGGTGTGGGGAGCTATTGGGCTCTTGCGGCAGAAGACATTCCTCTTGTTGATTTTCTTGGGACTATTTTATTGACAACCATACCATTCCTAGTAGTTGGATTCTTGATGATCCGCGTAGCATTAGCGGTCAAGACATTAGAGAGCTGGTCATTTCCATGGATAATCTATGGAAATATTATTCTCATGTTGCTTTCAATTCTTGGAGGTGGATTTGCTCTCTATGCGATATTCGACTATGCTTTGATGATCGTCTGGTTATTTGTACCAGAGATTAAAGAGCAGTGGTGGAATCTTTTTAAAGAAGATATGGGTCCGCGAATGAAGGAAACAAAATACTCTTTGTATCTAATTCGCAGAAGTCCCCTTGTGGTTGCAGGAATTTTCATTATTGCTGCATATATCTTTCTGGCAATATTTGCACCGTATATCACACCATACGGAGCAACTGAACGAGATTGGTATGCAACTCTGCAGCCACCAAGCGCAGAACATCTTTGGGGTACTGACCAGAATGGCGGTGACGTATTCTCCATGGTCATCTGGGCAACTCAAATTGATCTTAGGATTGCAATCTCTGTAGTCGCTGTTGCTCTGATACTTGGCTCATTTATCGGCGCTGCAGCTGGCTATTTTGGCGGAGCTGTTGATGAAGTCGTTATGAGAATCACTGACGTATTCTTTGCATTTCCTGGTCTCATTCTAGCTATGGCAATTGTAGCAGCGTTAGGTGAGAGAAATCTCGACAACATTAGTATAGCATTAATGTTGGTCTGGTGGCCTACGTATGCGCGACTTGTCAGAGGACAGGTACTAATTGAACGTGAGAAGCTCTATGTTGAAGCTGCACGTTCTGTTGGTGCTTCAGATATGAGAATACTTGTATTTCATATTCTGCCAAACACAATTCAACCAGTAATAGTGCAAGCGACGCTGGATATGGGTGGTGTTTTGCTGACTGCTGCTGGTCTAAGCTTTATTGGATTTGGTGCTGAAGCTGGAACTGCAGAATGGGGTTGGATGATATCTCAAGGTCAGAACCACTTCATGAAATATTGGGTTACATTCTATCCTGGAATGGCAATACTTCTCTGTGCACTCTCATTCAATCTTGTGGGTGATGGAGTGCGGGACATTCTAGATCCCAAACTGAGGCGGCGTTAATGCAGGAGTTGACTTGAATGACTGTTGATGAACCTACTCACACAAATAACAAAACTGAACCTGAACTTCACATGGATAGTAATCTTGTCTTAGACATCAAAGGTCTAGTCACAAACTTCTATACTTATGAAGGAGTAGTCAAAGCTTTAGATGGCGTTACTGTGCAATTAAAGCGTGGTGATACACTTGCACTTGTCGGAGAAACCGGTTGTGGAAAAAGTGTCACAGCTAAATCCATCATGCGTCTTGTTGACTCGCCGGGAAGGATTGAAGGTGGTCAGATTCTCTTCATGGATGAAGATGATGATGGCAATCCTGTCGTCAAAGATTTGCTTCAAGCATCACAGGATGAGATGCGCACCATAAGAGGTAATAAAATTGCCATCGTCTTCCAAGATCCAGCAACATACCCGAATCCAGTATTCAGAGTTGGTGACCAAATTGCTGAGGTAATTATGCTGCATCAAGATCTACGACTTGAGATAGTGCAGGATAAAATTGAGCAGCTTGAAGAGGCACTAAAAAGTGCAGATGAATTGACATCTGATGATATTGAGGTACGTTTGGAAGAACTCAAGTCCCAACTTGATGATCCTCCCAAACCAACTGATGTTGAACTAAAGAAGGCTGCCAAGAAAAAAGCAATAGAGATGCTAAATCTGGTCAGAATGCCGTCTGCTGCTGAGATTGCCAATCAGTATCCGCATGAGTTATCTGGAGGAATGCGTCAGAGAGCGTTAATAGCAATGTCTCTCTCCTGTAATCCCAAGATACTCATTGCTGATGAAGCCACAACTGCATTGGATGTGACGGTTCAAGCTCAAGTTCTAAAACTTCTAAATGATCTAAAAGCTGAACTTGATGCTTCAATCATCATCATCACGCATGATCTTGGTGTCGTTGCAGAAACCTGTACGATGGTTGCGGTCATGTATGCTGGAGTTGTTGTAGAATACGCAGATACTGATGAGCTCTTTGCTGATCCAATTCATCCATATACAACTGGTCTTTTGCAAGCCATTCCAAAGCTTACTGAGAAAGTCGAACGACTGACACAGATTAGAGGATCGGTACCAAACCTCATAGATCCTCCCACTGGTTGTCGTTTTCATCCAAGATGTGAATTTGCTACTGAACGATGTTCAAAGGAACGTCCTCCGCGAGAGGAGCTGAAACCTGGACATTGGGTCGAATGTTGGCATCCACAAGGGTCAATAAAGGGAGGAAGGAAGTGATATCATGTCATATGGAGAACATGGAGATAAACTGATAGAAGTAAAGAATCTAAAGAAATTCTTTCCATTGAGTGGAGGAGTCTTTAGAAAAGTTCTCGGATATGTCCGAGCAGTTGATGATATCACTTTTGATATCTATCAGGGAGAAACACTAGGACTTGTAGGTGAATCAGGCTGTGGTAAGACTACAACTGGGCGAACCATTCTTCGTCTGCTGCAACCTTCTGCAGGTGAGATTCTCTTCGAAGGAAAAGACGTTGCAAAGATGCGTCGTGGTGACTTGAAGGACCTTCGTCGTGATATGAGTATTGTCTTCCAAGATCCTATGGCTTCGCTTGACCCTCGACTTACCATTAAGAGTGCTGTTGGCGAACCTCTACTAGTAAATGGTATTGCTAGAGGTTATCGCCTCCGACAGATGGTACTTGAGCTCTTGGAAAAAGTTGGTCTCAATGAAGATCATCTTAATCGATTTCCTCATGAGTTCTCAGGTGGTCAAAGGCAGAGAATTTGTATAGCAAGAGCGCTTGCTTTGAAACCAAAGTTCGTAGTAATGGATGAACCAACCTCAAGCACTGATGTATCTGTCCAAGCTCAGACTTTGAATCTAATGAAAGATTTGCAGAAGGAATTCGACCTTACATATCTCTTCATTAGCCACAACCTTAGTGTTGTCAAACACATGAGTGACAGAGTAGCTGTCATGTATCTTGGAAAAATCGTTGAACTCACACCCAGAGATATCTTCGATGAGGCAATGCATCCCTACTCCGCAGCATTGGTATCAGCAGTTCCTGTTCCTGATCCAGCATTAAGAGGTCGCGCAGAAATTCTTGCAGGTGAAGTACCAAGCCCGATTAATCCACCAAGCGGTTGCAGATTCCACCCGCGGTGCAGATTTGCAACAGAACGCTGTCAGGATGAAGTTCCTGAACTGCGAGATATGGGTGATGGACATCTTGTTGCGTGCCATTATGCCGGTGAACTGGATTTGACCTACAAGGAAGAATTAGTTGCTGAAGGCAGTGTGGAGGTCTAATGCATTAAATAAATGAGCGTACTTGCATACAAGGTATGACTGGTACGCTCTATATCTTTGTTTTACGGAGGTTAAGAAAGCATGGCTTTTGAAAATGGTGACAATGATTTGGATGACGAATCCGAATTTGACTGGAGTGTCTATGGTGACCATGAGCAACAATCTATACCTCTTGAAGGAAAAGATATCATTGCGATTTTCATAGCTGCACTCCAGACAATTTTCTTACCGTTAGTTCTTCTTGGCGTGACAATGCTAATAATTGGAATAATCATCGGCATTCTTTTTGGTGGATGATTCCCTTGTGGCAACAGGATTTAGAGCGAGGTTTGTTAATAGCAACAATATTGATGTGTTCAAATCTTGCAATCGGTTTTATAACTACATTTGTTTCTCAAAGTCTTTTGATAGCTGTAACTGCAGGAAATTTAGGTTTTCTTGAACTTGGAATCTTACTTATCGTCGGTGGTTGTCTAATGAGTCGACAACCTATTGATGAAACAGCTCGATATACCAAAGATGGAACACCAACAACTGCATGGAAAATGACTCGAATCGGTCGACAACTCCTATTTGCAGCACTTATTCTCTTTGTGTATATTGGACTTCTTTCTATCCTTTCATATCTTGTACCAATATAGATCTCTCTATTAGAGTCGCATGCCTTCGTCTTTTACTATTTGCTTTTTCACTGAGCGCAGAAATAGTCCTATTAGAATAAGTGTCAATGGAGCAATGATAAAGAATATTATGAGAGCTAAAGGCATTGATATGGCAGATATAGGTAGGAATAGATTAGTGTATGCAAATCCAAGAAATAGTGTAAAGATGTAAGCAAGCGCAATTGGAATTTGCTCTCCCCATGGAGCCAATGCTAATGTGATTGTGCCTATTGCTAAAAGGAATCTTATCCAACTTTGAATTGACTGCAGAGATACTCGTGCATAAGCCAAATCTCCGATATTGAACTCCTCTAATTCCTGTTCAGCTTGCCATTTTAATAATAGATTTGATACTTCCAATGAACCAGGTCCACGTAAGACGAATACCGCAATAAAAATCAGAATAAGAGATGCTCCCATTAGATTGTAGCTTTGAAATAGAATGTAGATGATCATAACCGGAATCAGTCCAAGAAACATGCTTAGAATGAGTGTACCTGTAATTGTTCTGTTCATCATGAAATTTCGAAATCCTTCACTGGTGTCCAAGTAACTTCGATATACAAGATTTTTCATAACCCATTGGTACGATTGACAGTTTGTATACTCTTTCTTTCCACTAGTGTCTGGTTCACCAAATTTCTGACTTAGTGGAGTAATGTAGCAATTGATATCTACAATTCGTTTGTGCCAGATAGTTGCTAATGAAAACGCGAGGATACCAAGCATAATCAAACCAATGGTCATAAACATTAATGAATTACCTCCCACCAAATCTCCGCTGAAATGCTCGTAACCAGATGATTGTCTTTAGAGCCTTATAATGGTCATCTTCACTATTGATTTGCTTGCCGACCAAGAGATAGACTTCTCCAAGCATTTTGCTTGGTTTTCGTTTGCCAACTGTTAGTGTAACATTTTCTCCTGGAGCTGAGATTGAAAGCCCATATTCATAGTAAGTTCGAGCATTCTCAGAAAAATCATAATCAAGGTCATCACGTGGAGATGGATGAATTTCTATTGATGCCTTATTCATTTCAGCTTCAATATGAATCCGTTCAAAGACATAATTCGGTACAAGATCTCGACTTCCCATCATGCCAAATTTTCTCGTTGTGATATGACTCTGTTCTATAAAACCCGAGAAATCTCCACCCTCTCCATGTATCTTTAGGATTGGCTCTTTTTGAATTTCAAGTGTGATACTGTTTGGTTTCACTTCCCATCTCTTAACAGCTTTGGGATTACTTGTCTTCTCTTCTTTCTGTTCCCATGTACAAAGAGGTATCGTAGTCATCGCCAACATTTTGGCTGTATCCCATGACTTTCGTTCCATCATTTTCCAAAGCTTGTCGTTGAGAACGAATAGCGATATCGAGATTGGCAAAATATCATTTACGTGATCTACAATATACGTTTCAATCCCATCAACATTAGTCAACTGATCAACAATATTTTCCAGTTGCTCTGATGAAAGAGTGAAACGTTGATTGTTGCTATACTGATCATTCTGTTCTCTTGTTAAATCTAGGTCAATTGCATATTCCTCTGTTAATTTTTTGTACGCAGAGGGCATTAGTGAGGTTTTCATTGACTTTCTTGCTTTTCTTTTCCTTTGAAAACAATTTCGTTTGCGCAAATAGTCTACTTCGATAGACTCAAAACTTAAAGTGCT
Organism: Candidatus Thorarchaeota archaeon; assembly: GCA_016839245.1. The sequence goes on along the minus strand of JAEOUN010000074.1, from coordinate 55,754 downwards.
TTTCTCTATTAACCGTGACAAAGATGAATTCACTCTACGGAAGAGACCTAATTACTACACAAGATTGGAGTGTTGATGAAATTGAAAAAGCTCTCAATCTTGCCTTTGAGTTCAAAGGGAATCGCTACGATCATCCATTAAATAATTGTCTAGATCGTCGAACATTTTTCATGTTCTTTTACAATCCATCTGTCAGAACGCGACAATCCTTTGAAGCCGCTGCCACAGAGCTCAGTGGGCACGCTCAGTTTTTGGAACCAAAATCAATGAGATTGAAGTCATCAAAATCTGCTGGTGAAACTGTTGAGGATGCTGCTCAAGTCATGAGTCGGTATGCGGTTGGAATTGGTATTAGAATTTTAGAAACTGCTATTGATTATTACGGACAAGGCGAAGAGCTACTAAGACAATATGCAACGAATGCAAGTGTTCCAATTGTCAGTATGGCTCATGATAAATATCATCCATTCCAAGGATTGGCTGATGTCATGGGTTATCGACAGCATGCAGGAAAGAACCTCAAGGGGAAGAAACTACTTCAAGTCTGGGGCAAAGGAGCTTTGGTTCGGTCCTGGTCCAGTGTACAAGAGAGCATCCTGATGAACTCTCGGCTAGGAATGGATGTAACTCTTGCTTATCCTCAAGGATATGATCTCGATCCTGGTGTGATTAAGATGTGTGAAGAAAATGCTGCAGCATCAGACAGTACATTCGAAATTGTGCATGATCTCGAAGATGGTTACAAAAATGCTGATATTGTATACTCGAGAAACTGGATGACTTCGAATTTCTATGATGACATGAATAAGTTTGGTGTTGATGAAGCTAAGAAGCGAGAGATTGCAAAAGCGTCAAAGCATGATGATTGGATTACCACAAAAGATTGGATGACAAAGACTAATGATGCTTTCTTTACGCATTGCGGACCTGTTGATCGTAATGCTGAAGTGACAGATGAAGTCTGTGATAGTAAAAAGTCCATTGTCTATGATGTTGCTGAAGCACGTCTACATGTGCAAAAAGCAGTCATGGCTCTTACAATGGGCAAGAAATAAACTAAGAAAGGGTTTATTCCCTTTCTTTCTTTTTATGTTTTGATGCGATAAATTGCATTCAACAAGACTCTTTGGTCATCTCGAATTCTTCAAATGATTATTTTGGGCAAGATGTATATATCAGAAGAATGCATAGTATTCCAATAAGCCGGGAAAAATCAATCGCAATAGATGTGTGTGTATCTGTTTATAGGATGACATTGGCTGATTACTTGCAGGTACATGACGCTCAGACTCGTAAGAGAAACTCATGTGGGCATCAAATGATGCCCACTCACTACTCTTTTGCAATATCCTTCCATAGATGACATCTTATCCAATGATCAGGTTCAACTTCTTCGTCAGGAGGAACTACTTCTCTGCAAATTTGATCCGCATATTGACATCGTGGATGAAATGGGCAACCCGACGGAATTTCTGCAAGGTCAGGCGGATTTCCAGGAATTCCTCTCAGTATAGGTTTCTTGCCTGCACGTATCTGCATCATTGCTATTGTTGGGAATGAAGCCATGAGTCCCATTGTATAGGGATGTCTTGGTTCATGAAACATTTGAGTTGCTGGTCCTGATTCGAGTATTTTGCCGCAATACATCACTGCGACACGATCCGCTAATTCTGCTATGACTCCAGCATCATGGCTAATTATTAGAAGAGATACTTTGAATTCATCTTTTATCATTTCTAGAAGATTCAATATTTGGCGTTGCATTGTTACATCTAAGGCGCTAGTAGGTTCATCTGCTATTACTAGATAGGGACCTGAAATCAAAGCCATCGCTATTAAGATACGTTGACTCTCTCCACCACTAAAACTACTTGGATCCAACACAAAACGGAGACCTGCATCAGGTAGTTGTACGAGACCCAAGTATTCGAGAACTTTGCGTTTCAATTCGATAAGTCTTATTTGTTCCTCATGAATTTCTATTGGCTCTGCAGTCTGATAACCAATACTATGTTGGGGATTTAGTGCATGTCCCAATCCTTGAGGTATTAGACTAATTTCCTTACCACGAATTTTTACTAACTCCTCTTGAGGAAGACTCATCAATTCTCTACCACGAAATATGATACTTCCTCGAACTCCTGGTCGTTCAGATTCCCCTTCTATCCCTTTGCTGAATGCTTTTCTAAGATCTGGATCATTCGATGCGCCCGCTGAGAATCTAGCAATTTTCTCAAAGAGTCCCAAAGTAGCAAGTGCTAAGCTTGTCTTTCCAGAACCACTCTCACCAAGTATGCCAACGCATTCTCCCTCGCGTACAAATAATGAGACCTCATCTACTGCATGGACTAGTCCTTTCCTTGAGGGGTAATATGCTTTGAGATTTTTTATTGTAAGGATGGGTTCTCCGTTTGACATGCATACACCACCTCGGGCTTGAAAAATTGGACTAATAAAGCGTGTTAAAAGAGCACTAATTTCTCTGTACTTGAATTTTGCCAAATAATACAGTGATATTGGTATTATGTAACATAAGAAGTCTTAATTATGGGTCTGTTTATACGCATCCAATCGTAAAGCCTGCTCCATAGGAGTGAACTGAAGAGCCAATCCCAACAGAAAATCCTCTACAAGACCCTCGATGTGGAAGCTGGTAACACCATAATGGCTGTCGAGGAGTTACTAGATGCCAGATACGCGAATTACATGGATATCCCTATCAAAAACAATTGCATTAATGCTTGTGATTATTGTACATTCAACACCACGTGATTCTATCTCTGGAATTTTAACTGGATTTGTACTCCCCGTGTTCTTCATCTTATTTGGTGTCACACATAATACTAACAAACATCGTCAAGATATCAAATCATATATTTATTCACGATTCAGATTCTTAATGATACCATACATATTGCTTACAGCCATGATGGTTGCAATCTATACCATTTGCTTTCCATTTGTAAACTATGGAATTACACCCCTCGATTTTATCTACTGGTCTCTCTATGGGAATGGTCCCCCAGGTCGAGTTACTCATCTCTGGTTTCTAAGAACGATGTTTCTAGCAATAGTATTGTTCACTATCATTGATAAATACATGTACAATAAGAATGGCCTTTATAGACTCATGATTATTGCTATAGCACCCGCAATTGGTACATCATTCAAGATGCTATTGGGTGTTGATTTTGTTCCATGGGGATTGGATGCAGTTTTTATTGCATTGTCTTTCATGATGATTGGTAATGAGATACGCAAGATTCGTCAGATTAAACAATGGACTATAAGCCCTCTGATCGACGGATTCACAATTCCCATTTCAGTTATCTTATTCTTGTTTCTTGCTTCAATCAATGGTTTTGTTAATATCGGTGAGAGTATCTATGGTCAATCAATTTACTACTATATGGCAACAGGTTTGCTGGGCACATATGCTCTTGGTGTGCTTTCATACCATGCGGCAAATCTCAGTAAAAGAATTTCATATATAGGGACTAAGTTCAATAAATACGGCCAAGAGATTTACGAACTCCATCCTCTTATGATTCAGTTAAACATACAGTTACTCAGCGGGTTAGCCATCTGGCAGTTTTTGACAATATATCCAGGCGCACCACTGTTTCTAGCTAATATTACGACTTCCATTCTCTTATCCTGGGTGATTGCTGCTCAAGTCGTTAATAGATCTAGGATTCTAAAATTCATGTTTTGTGGCATATTAGATATTGAGCCAAAAGTGCAACTACCTATACAGTCAGATATTCAAATCAAAGAGGAACTCATGATTCAAGATTTTACGAAGCATAAGACTAATGAAGAAATAGCAATTGTAGAAGAGGTCTAACACTTTAACGTGTCTACTCGTTTCAGAATTATTATTTAGATGAGTGAAATACAACATTTGAGGTCTGATCTTTAATGAAATCAAGAGTATTCTTTGCGAATCGCCAAGCTCGTTCCGATTACAACATGTTAGATAAAATCCAGCACATTTTCGATATACTTGATCTTAGGAAATCTATCAAGGCCGGTTCCAAAGTTTTGATAAAAACTCATTTTGGAGCATGGGGGAATACAAATTATATTCGACCTGCTTACGTTCGCGCTATCGTTGACCTAGTAAAAGCAGCTGGAGGGCATCCATATGTTGCTGAAAGCTGTGGATTAGGTTATGGATCTGGAGGTGCATATGGTGGTCGCACGACTGCTCCCGAGTATCTTAGCATGGCTGCACTCAACGGTTTTAGTGAAGCAACTATTGGTGCTCCAATAATCATGATTGATGGATATTGGGGCAATGATGTGCATCGTGTGAAGACAAAAGGAAAATACATTAAATTTGTAGACATTCCCGCTGCAGCTTTAGATGCCGAGATTATCATAGTCCTCACTCATGCTAAAGGCCACGGACTTAGTGGTTTGGGTGGTACCATCAAGAACATTGGGATTGGAATGGTAGGAAAGAGTGGCAAGGCTGCGATGCATTATACTGGAAAACCTAGAATTGATCCAGAGAAGTGTCTGGGAGTAGAGTGTGCATTATGTCTCAAAGTTTGTCCGGTGCGCTGCATTTCAATAGACGAAAAAGCTGTTATTAATGAGAAAACATGTATCTCCTGTGGTCATTGCAGAAGTGTATGTTCAAGTCAAGCAAAAGCACGAGCTATCTCAATTGATTGGAGACCTCCAAAGGATCAAGCTGTTAGATTTGTAGAGAATGCCTTAGGTGTTATCGATTTTATTGGTCGAGATCGATTTTACTACTTTAATTTGGCTCTTGATATTTCAGACAAATGTGATTGTTGGAACGTTGGAGCACCTCTTTTAATTCATGATATCGGTATTTTTGGTTCAAGAGATCCCCTTGCAATTGATCAAGCAACTCTGGATGCGATTAACGAGTCAATTCCTAATCCTGATTCTGAAGCTAGAGGTGTCAGCAAAGGAGATAGTATATTTGCTGCCGCTCACCAACAGAAGGATCCAAAGACCGGTGAGCTATTGGATTTTGCCGAGCTGCAATTAGCTTATGCAGAAGAGATAGGACTTGGTAGCCGCGAATATGAACTTGTAACAATCGATAAGAAACCACCAAAATCGAATGCCTATTAGAATTTTTAAAGAATCTCCCTTAGGACCTTACTCTTTAATGATTCTACTTTAGAGGTTTCTTTTTCTCTCAAGATTAATATCCATGAGCATAACTATCAACCTATGAACGATATTTGGAAACGAGACAACCTGATCAAGTGTCATAATAATATGCGGACTCACTTGTATCGAATCATTGATGGTCTGTCTCAAGATTTGCTATTGAAGGAGATATCAGATGAAGAAAATTTTCCACATCTCCTATCAATAATTTGGCATATAGGTGGTTCTGAAACATATTGGTTCCATAAAGCTGAGCACGACATTGCTCCAAAATTCACTATTAACACATTTGAAGATGTTCGAACAAAATTAGAAGAAAATACTCAAGGGATTATACGAGTTGTTCAAGAGTGTACACCTGAGCACCTAGTCATTATATCCCCTTCTGAATCCAATCCTCCGTCTATTGCTTGGTGTGTTTTCCGGACCTATCAACATGGTCTTTATCATACTGCTCAGATAGCAAAAGTACGTCATATGATAAATGCACCATCTCTTGATTTAGCCGTTGACGCGTGGGACTCAGCTGTTGATTCGATAATCGAAACACTTGGCAGTCTCTGGAACAAATCATAGTTTACCAATCAGGTAATTCTTCATATCTGAAACACATAACCCAATGACTATCTTCTACCTCTCTATATTCAGGGATTTCCTCATGACAACGATCAATTGCGTACTCACATCTTTTGCTGAAGGGGCAACAAACTAATGGCTGTGTAGGATCTGGTAGCGTTCCCGGAATCCCCCGTATTCTCAATCCTTTCTCTTTCATCTTACGGATGATCTCCATTGGAGGATTACTCATAATGAATGCTCTAGTAAATGGATGTCCTGGTGTGTTCATAATCATCTGAGTAGTACCAAATTCAACAATTTTGCCAGCTGTCATGACTGCTACTTTATCGCATGTTTGTGCTATGGTCCCTTGGTTATTGCTTATAATCAGCAATGATAGTTTAGTATCCTCGCGGATGATTTGAAGTGCTTCTAGAATTCGGAGCTGAATTGCCATATCTACTGCCGTTGTTGGCTCATCAGCTATTAACAGTGCTGGATCTGGAGCTAATGCCATTGCGATGAGTACTCGCTGGTCTTCACCCATACTGAATTGTCTAGGTTTCATGTCCTTCCGAATGTCTACATCACCAAGTTGGACAAGATCAAGACTTTGGAGAATTCTTTTCATTACCTGCCATTCCTTTATCTCCTTCTCCTCATCATGGGCAACTATGGCTTCTGCAGTCTGTTCTTGAATATTGGAATAAGGATTGAGTGATTTAGTAGTTCCTTGGGGGACATAGGTTATTCTGTTTCCGCGTATTCGTCTGTATTCTTTTTCTTCCAATGATAAGAGATCTTTTCCTTCAAACCAAATATGTCCCTCTACACCAGGTAAATCTCTCTCGATATCCTTGGATGTTAATCCTTTCTTTTTTGCTTCATCTCGTAATGCCCATAATTCCTTGTTATCTGCATCTGCTGAGGTTGATGCAAAATCACGTGAAATACGATCAAAGAGTCCCAAAATTGCTAATGCTACCGATGTCTTTCCTGCTCCTGATTCTCCAAAAAGACCAACTGATTCGCCTTCTCGTATTTCAAAAGATATGTCATTGACAGCTCGAACTAGACCCTTCTTTGATGTATAGAATGCTTTGAGACCTTCTATTTTGATTGTGAGTCCATTTTCTTCAGTAGCCATAATTTTTCAAAGTATGTTCCCCTGAAATACTCTCTGGCTAACGCAGATTGCTACAGTAACTCCTGGATTGATTCATCATCCATTGTAAAAGCCTTGTACATGAGTATCATTGTTATTCCAATACAAAGAAGAATGATAATGAAATTTGCCATGAAACCTGGTCCTGTATACTCATTCAGAATAAAATACGGTCCATGAGCTCTTTGCCACGCGTTCAGTCCTGAGAGTTCACTTACTATACCAATCAACGAACCCATCAATATAATTGACAGAAAGGCTCCAAAGAGATAATATGCTCTTTTCATCCAAACATGTTGCCACCAAGGTTTTCCACGTGCATTTGCTCTCCGTTCTCCCTCATACCAGATTAGTCCACCAGTAAGACTTATTGTAAGATTAACGAGATAAAAGGGAATATAGTAAAGCGGCGTAGACCATCCAAAGATTGCTGCAAATTCAGGAATTTCGTGATAATATGTGGCCTCGTGTGAGGTATTCCAATAGACAATTGACATCCAGAATATCTGAAATAATAGAATGTGATATGATGCTTTGCCAATTTTCTGAATGAATAATTGCACATGACCATGCGCCTTTTGAGGAATTATTTTCATAGCCACGAGGACAAAAAATGCAGCATAGCCATAGAAAAGAAGTGTGTAATCTCCTCGAATAATTGTATCAATTAAAGTAAATGATTGTCCTAGAAGTGAAGGGATATTTTGTAGAATGTGTGTCGTGTAGTCTACCATAAAAATGAAACTTATGAGTGCATATACTGGGACAAACCAATTTCTCTTTGCAAAAAGATCATTCCCTTCTGAGAACCATAGTCCGATCGCTACTGCGGGCAAGAAGAATAAGATGTTGACTCTTATCGCAGATACGATGAATCCTTCCAATCTCGTTTCAATTGGATATGGGAACCAAATATACATAATGAGTTGCAATGTAATCTCACTTAGGAAACACAGGACAATGGTCAATTTTGGTTGCTTTTTAAATGCCCAATACACAATAGGAAATACGAATATCGATCCAAAAAGCAATGGAATAAACCAATTGCCTGGTCCCCAAAAAGGCAAGTAACCAAGCAAAAGATATTCACTAGTATCGATATAACCATAGTAAATTCCTAGCAGGATTGAACCCATGTAGAGTACGAGAAATGGGAAAATATATCGTACAACTTTTCGTTTGAAGTAATCCAAAGTGTAGAATTCTCTTAATTTCGAAGCGCCGCTATATTTGAATGAGATGCCCATATTGAATCCCATGACTATGAGGAAAAATGGCATCGAGAGTCTTTCCCAAAATAGGCTTCCAATTGATCCCTTAATTGTCCAAGTTAGACTATGATCCATGACAACAAAAACAATCGCAATTGCCTTGAGAACATCTAATTGAAAATAGTAGGGCCTCTTTCTCTCATCAAGGTGCGTCAAATCCTCTTTAATTTCTACGACTGCTTCTTGAGATTGAGAACTAGACATTTCAGTTCGAAAATATCTTGAAAACATCGGTAAATATACAATCCTACCTGCGCATCGTTAGGAATCTAGAGCTGAAAAGTTGTCTTAATCCGTCACATCCATAAGGAGAGTAGTCTGCATTGCAAATCCAAGACGAGAGGTCCTGTATATGGAAGCTTTAAACCGAGCAACCGCATCTGTTTATCTTGCATATGCTCTGGCATCAGCAGCTCAAGCTATTACTTGGCAGTTTGTGACCTATTTTCTCAAACATGAACTCAATGCATTATCTTTCTTAGAACAATCTATAGCCTTCGCCTTTCCTGCTATTGTTGTAATGTTCATGACAAATGTATGGGGCTCTCTTTCAGACCGCACTCATAAAAGAAAGATCTTCATGGTGATTGGTTTTATTGGATATGCCTTAATGTTCTACTTCTATTCGATTGTAGGCAATATCGTTCAATATCTCCTTGTAGCAGGAGTCGGTGCAATATTCTACTCTGCCGCTTTGCCAATGGGACAAGCTCATCTCACAACCAATGTCAAGAATAAAGGTGAACGATTAGGATATTTTGTTGCTGCACAATCTGGTGGTTGGTTCTTCGGAGCTTTCTTTGGTGGCATCTTTTATGACATTATAGGGATGAGAACATTATTTGTAATATCTGCTCTTCTATCACTTTGTGCAACAGCTAGTACCTTATTTCTTATTCGAGATATTCCATTCAATAATTTGACAATTGTCAATAAAGGCAATATCCGCTCTCTTCTTCGAAAGCCTGGAATAAGTCGTCTAACAGGAGCTGTTCTATCCAGCCAGATAGGTATCAACATGGTTTCAGCATTTCTTGCAATTATGATTGTGGATGAATTACTTGGTTCTACATCATATGTTGGGTATGCTAATTCTGGAGCAACCTTCTTGGCTGTAATCATTACTGGTTATGTCGGAAAAATAGTTGATCGGCGGGGTCCCGTTAAGGTTCTGATTGTTGCTTACCTCTCTTATACTCTCTTTGCATTCCTATTTGGAATAGTTGACAATCCAATTGTTGCAACAATAATGTGGTCATTGCCTATCTATCCTTTGTCTTCAACAGCAACCTCTGCACTAGCGGCAATGATTTCTAGTGAAGATGAAAGGGGACGAGCCATGTCTCTAATCTATGGCGCACAGAATGCTGGTACTTGGATTGGTCCTCTACTTGGTGGTTTACTAGCTGAATATGTCTTTTTACGAGTACAACCCCTCTCTTTTGTAAATATGGTCTGTAATTTTGTTGCATTGATACTTGTTTTCTCATTACTTCATCAATATCAAAAAGATGAGATGGAACTACTAGATACTGATGCAAAAATCCTAACTACAGATGATTCTACTAAAATATCGTGATTGAATCTTGACTTGTTGCTTGAAGAATACTATCAACATAAAGATGTTTTAATTTCCAATTCATTTGAACAGAATGGACAACGCACCTCGTTCGGTCCAATCCATTCCAAGGTGTGCATCTCAATCTGATTTTCGCAAGATGGGCAGGTTTTAGGAATCTGAATTACTTGCCATAGAGTCTGATTTGTCAAACGATTATAGGTATCTTGGTAATTTTTGGTATACGACCAGACAATCACGCCTGGTCCAAATGAAATTAAGATGATTCCAAAAGTAAGATAAAAGACCCAAGAAGTCCAGCTGCCAAGTATATCCCCTGTCATTATAATGACCATTGATTGCAGAAACAGGTATGCTCCAAGAAGGATCATTCCAAAACCTAAGATGTAGCGAACTTCTGCCATAAGTACTTCCGTCCATAATCAATTCAATGGAACATTATTTCCATTGATGAAGATTTGCTCTACTTTGCTATAGAAATCAAATGGGTCTCCTGACCAAATCACAATATCTGCATCCTTTCCGGATTCTAAGGAACCCACCCTATTTCCAATTCCCAAAATTTCAGCTGGATTGATTGTTACACATTTCAAGGCGTCTTTGCGACTCATTCCTTCTTTGATAACACTCATGGGTAAAAGTGGAAAGTAGTTCATGGGTGTCAGAGAGTCAGTTTGCAATGCGACTTTTACTCCTGCTTTATTCAATTCAACCGCTGTTTTGAATCCCTTTTCCTTTGTTTCTGGTTTAGTCACCCAATAGATGGTCGGACCTATTACTGCAGGAAACTTCGATTTAGCAATGAATTTGGTAATCTTATGTCCTTCAGTACAATGAATTAGGATTGCCTTGACATTGAATTCTTTTGCTATTCTGATTGCTGTAGCAATATCATCTGCTCTATGTGCGTGGGCATGAATTGGAATCTCACCTTTGAGGACTTTGATTATAGTTTCGAGACCAAGGTCTCTTTTTGGAGCTGGAGGTAATGATTCCCCTTTTTCTTCTGCTTCCTTAGACTTAGTAAGATAAGTGTCTATTTCGCGCATGTGATTCTGCGCATCAACAAAAGCAGTCCGTAACACTGATGCGATACCCATTCTAGTTGATGGTGTTCTTTTTTCTGTGCCATGGATTTTCTTTGGATTTTCACCAAAGGCTACTTTGAGTCCTGAAGGTGCCATTAGAACCATCTCATCAACAACTCCAGAGCCTATCGGTTTTACAATGAAACATTCTCCTGAAATTACATTACCCGAGCCTGGTCCTGTGTTGATACAAGTAACTCCACCTTGAATGACTTCTTTCAATGATGGTTCTTCAGGGTTGAATGAATCAATGCCGCGGACTTCAGGTGTTGTTGCTTTAGTGATCTCATTACCATCTGCTCCTGCCCACCCAATCGAGCCATCAAAGAGTCCTTGATGCGTATGTGCATCGATAAAACCAGGAAGCACGTACTTACCTTTTGCGTCAATAATCTTAGTTCCTTTTGGAATGACTATGTCTGAGCCTATGTCTTCAATTTTATCTTCAAATAATATCGTTCCATTTTTGATTTGACCATTTATAGGACAGAGAATTGTTGCATTGATGATTGCTTTCATTGTGAAACCTCGATAAAGCTTTATTCTTGATTGAATGAAAAAGCTTCTCTTCAATGAGGAGTGATGATAATATTCAGATTATGACTTAAGAGAGAAAAAAAAAATTAGAGAAGGTCCCTATGTTCTAGAGACCCTACAGCTATTATTACATCTTTCTTCCAATCACATACGCAAGATCTGCAAGACGGTGACTGTATCCAGCTTCGTTATCGTACCATCCAAGGACCTTTGCCATATTGCCTTTAGTCATTGTAAGTAATGAGTCAAAAGAGCATGAATGTGGATCATTGATAAAATCTGATGATACAAGAGGTTCATCCAGATACGCAAGATATGGAGATAGACTTCCTTGATTTGCTGCTTTCTTGAAAGAATCATTGACAGAATCAATGCTTACTTCGTTTTCCAGTATGACGCTTAAGTCTACTAATGAAGCATCCATTACTGGAACTCTCAGAGCCATCCCATCAAGTTTTCCTTGGGCTTTTGGATAAACCAAACCAATAGCTTTTGCAGCTCCTGTACTTGTTGGTACAATATTCCAGCATGCAGCTCTCGCGCGTCGCAAATCTGAGTGGGGTCCATCCAACATGACTTGATCATTTGTGACTGCATGAATTGTTGTCATGAAACCCTGTTTGATACCAAATGCTTCATCAATTACTTTTACCATCGGTGCTAGGCAATTAGTGGTGCATGATGCATTTGAGATGATATGATGCTTGTCGGGATCATAATCGTGATCATTGACTCCTGGAACAACAGTCAACATTTCACCTTTCCCAGGCGCACTTATGATTACCTTCTTTGCCCCTGCTTTGATGTGCTTCTCAGCATCTTCTCTTTTTCTAAAGAAACCTGTTGATTCAATTACAATATCAATATCAAGTTCCTTCCAAGGAAGGTTAGCAGGGTCTCTCTCAGAGAATACCTTGATTTCATCACCATTGACCGTGATGCTGCCTTTCCCTGCTTCGACAGTCCCCTCAAAACGTCCCATGATTGTATCATATCTCATAAGATGCGCGAGGGTTGTTTCTGTTGTGAGATCATTCGCCGCAACAATGTCAAAACCTTTCTTTTCTAACGCTGCACGAAGAAAACCGCGTCCAATTCTTCCAAATCCATTAATACCTACACGAATAGTCATGAATGTGACACCTCTCCAGTGTTCTGAATCTACATGCACGCATTCTTTGATATATCTTTACTCATAGAATACCTTTCTATGCTAATCCTGCTTTTTCTGCCGCTTTATTATAACAGTGCATTCCATATACATAGATTGGTACAAGAATAAAACCAGACAGACCAACGAGGATGAAAGGTGCTGATGGATCAAGGAAATCCCATAATACTCCTCCAATTAATGGTGCAGAAAACCGTGAAAATCCCATAGCTCCTTCATATATGCCAAATCCCTCGCTTGCCCTGCCTTGGTACGCAGAACCAAAGATTGACGACATTGCTGTATATGCCATGACTCCTGTTGCACTTCCAATGCAGAACAAAATGGCGACTGATAGTAAATTGAATGGCCACCCAAGTATTGTCGGGATGAACACTAATCCTAGTGTGCTTATGGCACCAACAATGACTGCCAGTGATACGATAGCAGTTTTATTCTTGTGATCTGCTAGACGTCCCATCCTTCCTCCAAAAAGACCTGAGATAATTCCTCCTGGAAGATAGATTAATGCAATCTGAGTCAAATCACTAGTAAATCTCTCAATAATGAAGAGTTCAACAAATGGTGATAACAAGGCCGAAATGAAGGTGTCAATGGCGGCTGCGACAATAAGTGCTGCTATCCCAAAACCAATCATTTTTTGTCCTTTTTCATTCAGTGGATAATTGAGTTCCTCTTCATCTTGATCTTTATGAATGATGACAATAATACTCCCAACGAGATTAGAAACTGCAAACATACCAAATGCGATGAAGATGCCTATGTCTGGGATGCTTAAGATCACAGTAAATCCAATTATTGCTCCAATTACGCTTCCCTTTCCGTTTGCAGCTTGTCGTTTACCAAATGCCTCCGCTCGGTTTTTCTGCAGTACACGTTCAGAAATCTCTGCGTCACTCCCAACGGTGTAGAATGCTGCGCCAAGCCCCCAGACCAGACTATTAAGAATAAGGATGTACTTGTTTCCTAGGAAGACCGATGCTGCCATTCCCATATACGCCAGAGCTCGAACAGATGCTCCCACAGCAATTGTGCTTCTCCTTCTGCCGGTCTTAGCAATTTTACCCGCAACAGGAGAAAAGATTGCTGAACCGAGTGTGAGTAATGAGAAAATCAACGCCACTTCGATTGCTGATGCATCCATATATCCATAAGCAATAATTGGAATGATGAAACTCACAACGAAGAAGCCAAGACTGCAAAAAAAGGCTGAATCATAGACAGACTTGAGAGCTCTCCAATCACTTCTTTGCAGAGATTCGTTTATCATTTTCTTCAATAATCTGAAAATCATGAGGAAAGATAAAGTTTCTACCAGACATCTCTTTCCTAATGCTTATTACAATAGAATGAAAGTTGTATGTCACATTAGGAGGAATTCTTCATGAACCAACACGATGAACACATGTGTGAATTTGCTAGACATAATGGTGTCGAGAAGATGAGAGAACGTGTGAAGAATCCAAAATATATTTGCGAAGTCTGCGGACGAGCTGCAAATAAAAAAGAGTATCTTTGTCGACCCGTAGAACTCTAAATAAAGTAAGATTATGGAGAGCTGTGGATTTTCCGCAGTTCCCCATTATTATTTTCCTTTTTATTGATAATAGCAGAAATAAGAGGATATTTCACTGAGTAGTGACTGGCTTTTTTTGGTGATCCGATTGAGTCAAGAAGTAATCAATTTCATTGATAGAAGTCAAGACGACTCACTTCAAGCTCTCAAAAAACTGGTTCGTATTCCAACAGTTGCTGCAAAAGGTGAAGGTATTCAAGAAACTGCAGATCTTGTCGAGGGAATGTTACACGATATTGGACTTAATACAAAGATTCACGAGACATCTGGTTCTCCTGTCGTTACTGGATGGTTAGATGTTGGAGCAAAACGGACGCTTCTATTTTACGACCATTATGATGTGCAACCAGCTGAACCTTTCGATCTCTGGGACTCCCCTCCATTCGATCCAGAAATTAGTGAAGGTCGGCTTTGGGGTAGAGGTGTCACTGACAATAAAGGTGACTTAACATCTCGCATTTGGGCCATCAAAGCCTTTCGAGAAACTGAAACTAAGTTACCGGTAAACATCAAGTTTGTCGTTGAAGGAGAAGAGGAGATTGGTAGCATCCACCTTCCTGAATATATCATGAAGAATAAAGACTTCATCACAGCAGATGGAGGAATATGGGAGTTTGGAAGCGCTGACATCCAAGGAGTGGAAGAGGTATGGTTGGGCTTGAAAGGTATTCTTATTGTGGAACTGGAAGTGGAATTACTTTCTAGAAATATGCATTCTAGTCTTGCTTGTGTTCTTCCTTCAGCAGCATATAGATTAGTGCAGGCTCTTAATTCATTACGTGATGAAAATAGTCGTATCCTTATAGATGGTTTTTACGATGCGCTCAAACCACTTAGTGAGAGCGAAATTCAAGCAATTGATAAAATCGATCTTCATGAAGAAAAACTAAAAGAGACCTATGGGATAGACGAGTATCTAAATGAACTCACAGGTAATGACCTAAAGAAGGCTTACTATGGTGATCCAAGCTGCAATATATGTGGTCTTACTTCTGGTTACCAAGGCAAGGGTTCTATGACTGTGCTTCCAGCAAAAGCTTCTGCCAAGCTTGACTTTCGATTAGTAGAAGGAATGCATCCTGACGATATCTGTAGAAAATTGAGAAATCATCTAAATCAACACGGATTCTCAGATGTCAAAATTACGCATTTTGACGGATATCCTGCTGCAAAAACTCCAATTGACCATCCATTTGTAACGATAATTAAAACTGCAAATAGGCGGATATTTGGAGACCTTATTGTTCACCCAACCAGCCCGGGTTCTGGTCCTTTGTATCTATTTAATGAATCTGTGCCAATGGTGTCTATTGGATGTGGCGACCATCTCGGAAAGGCACACTCACCAAATGAGAGTATCTCTCTAGAAAAATATAGAAAATGTCAGCAACGGATTGTTGCCATAATTGAAGAGATGAGTCACTGGTGATCCAGTAACTCTCTCTTGCCATTTTCATTAAGGTAGAGGAGGTCTGATTATCAGATCTTTCTCCCATTCAACTTCATACGAATATTCCATTTTCATATCTTGATTAGGAGCGATTTTCTTTTCCCATGTAATAATTCCTAATTCATATTTCTTGAATGAATTACTTGGTTCATTCATTTCTATTGTTATCTTCTCGGAGTTAGAATATGGGATTCTATCAACTACGTGTATCTCAACTTCTTTCTTAGAGAAGTTCTTGATTTCAAGCTCGTACTTGTACCCCCTCTTCTGTTTTCCTCGGGTGATGCCAGCTTTTTCAGTATCCTTCTCAAGGAGTTTCTTTTCAGCTTTAATATCATAGGCAGCTCTTGTACCAAGTCTAAACTTCTCTCTAGGAGCAATTGATTCTACTTGTGTTTCTCCAATGAAGTCTCCAGCTGCATAGACCTTTACATTACCTGGTAGGATTATTGAATCACCATTAGTGATCTCATCCTGTGCTACGACCTCAGTCATGGCAGCTGCATTCCAATAATGAAGTCTTCTCGAATCGAAATCTTCTGTTGTAAGAGTAATTGGATGTGGATTACTGTCTGATGCAATAGTGACTTTTCCAGGAACGTCATATATTGTAATTCCACCAAGACTCTCTGTAGCTAAGGCATACTCTTCAATCATTTCTGGTTTTGGCTCAGCAATGATTTCAGAAATATCCCCGATCATTTCTTTAACTTCTTTAATTGTCGTACTCGAACGCCCTCTAAAATCCTCTAATCCACTTGGTCCACCAATTGGCTTTGATCGAATAACTGGTTTATATGTATCAATATAGTATGGTTGAGGTTGGATTGCCTCCACAGGTCTGGCTGAAGCTGTAGATACTGCAAGACCAACATCTCTCCAGTCCTCTAATGTGTTATTCTGGATGACTGCTATTCGCTTTAATGAAGTGGTCCCATCGCCAATATCAACATCATATGTAGGATACCAATTTGCAGATGATAGTTGGTATGTGACTTCAAGTTCAACAGGAGTACTCTCCTTGACATCTAGATTGATATCGACAATGGTAAATGTTTCAGTTCTTCGCTCTCCTTGTATCTGCTGTATATTCATTCGTAGAGCTGAGATTTTCGAATCCATCGTTTCAATCTCTCTTGCTAATGCACGTAGATTCTGCTTTGCATCGAGTATTAAGGTTTGATTCATCTTGTCCATTTTTGTAAGATTGTCCATGCTCGTTTCACCGATGCTGAACCATTTTCCAAATTCAGTACTAAATTGAGCCATTATTGTGTCTTGGTTTGTAATTCTCTGCTGCTCAAATTCAATTTGATCTTGGAGAGACCGTTTCTTCTTTTCAAGCTCCTTTAACTTCTCGAGTTCGATTTTGATGTCTCCGTCTGGTTCGTATGTTTTTGTGATTTTTTTAACATCAATACCCCGAAGTGCAGCTTTTCCACGTCCCTTTACTCTAAAGCTATCATTTTGTGCATATTCAGTTATCCCATTAATTCTCACAACTTGTTCTCCAACACCGAGCTCGGTCTTTCCAACTCTGATGACTCTAGCTCCGTCACGAAAGATTGTCACATTAGTAATTGTAGATTGTACCTCTTTCATTCAATTTCCTCCTAAGGTAATTGTGGAGTGACTATGACTCCTTTTTCCCAAACAACTTCATAGTCATATTCGATAGTTTCTTTCTGATTGGGCTCAATTGTCTTGTGCCATTCAATAATGCCCAAATTTTGTTTCTCAGCACCTAGTTTTTCCCATTCAGCTTTCACCTCAATTTGAGTACTTAGACTGTGCGGGACTCTATCATAGATGTCTATTGTAATTGTTTTTTTCGAGAAGTTTTGAATCTCAAGACGATATTCATAGGAACGTCGAAGCTTGCCTTTTATTACACCTGTTTTTTCTATTTCACGGTTTATCAACCTCTTTTCTGCCTTGACATCATATGCAATTCTTGTTCCAATTTTGAAAGGCTCTCTAGGTGCAATCTGTGCAAATGCAGTTTCTCCAATATATTCTCCTTCAGCGTAAACCTTTGCGTTTCCTGGAAGAATAACATTATCTTCATTTGTCACCTTATCTTGAGCTACTACTTCTGCCAGTCCTTCTGAATACCAATAGTAAATTGTTTCTGATTCAAGACTCTCTTCTGTCAATGTTACAGGATGCTTCTCATTATCACTTGGAATCGTAGCTGGTTTTTGAATCTCGTAAATTGCTATACCTGAAATAGTTTCATTCACATCTGCGAATTCTTCTTCGATTTCAGGAGGTGGCGATGGTGGTGGTGCAAATTCCATCATTGCCTTTGGAGTAGCTTCAGGACGCGCTTTTTCCTTCCTCATTGTTCTCCCCTCCGACCTTGCTCTCTCCAATGTGGGATCATATACGCTTACATAATATGGAGTCGGTTTGATTGCTTCTGCAGGTCTTGCAGTTGCAGTTGATACGATTAGTTTTACTTTGATCCAATCTTCTCTGGTCTGATTGTAAAGTAATGCAGTCCTTCGCAGTTGCGCCTTTCCTGGGAGTAAATCTATGTCATAACATGGTATCCAATGAGCATTACTTGTCTGGTATGTCACATCTATCTCAATTTCAGACTCACTTGATACTTCAAGAGATACTTCAACTGAATAGGTTGTTTTCATTCTTCGCTCTGAGATAATCCTGTTAATATTTGCTCGAATCACTTCTATCTCTTTGCTAATCTCCTCAAGTTCATCCTCCAATTGTCTGATTGTTTCTCTAGTTGTAATAGCCATTTTTGAGGAGCCTTTATCCATATCGCTGAGATGTTTAATATCACCCTCATTTGCTGCATAGACTTGACCAAAATTATTAGAAAACTCTGAAAGCATTTTTTGTAGATTTCCAAGTCGATTGTTATGAAAATCTATACTATCATGAATTTCTTGCTGCTTTTTCTTTAATTCTTTCAACTGTTCATGAAGAGGTTTGACATCATCTGATGGTTCAAATACTTCCGAGTGCGAACGCACATCAATGCTCGCAAGTTTTGCTGGTCCTCTCCCTTTTACTCGAAAACTATCCGATTGGGCATATTCTGTGATGTCATTGACAATCACTTTATGAGACCCTTGTGTAACTTTGATCTTTCCAGTCCTCGTTATTCGGGCTCCATCTCTGAAGATTGTGACTTCTGTAATTCTTGTTTGTAGCTCTGTCACGCTAATCGCCAAGAGCTTTGATAGGTTGCAATGCATTTATCTGTTGAGCCCATGGGCTGATTCCACAATTTTACGCATTTATCTATCCGTTATTGGCAGTTATATTATGAGCCCATACCTTTTCATTGCCTAACGATGTTTTATTTTTTAAAATAGATTCACTTTGTCAAAAGAACACTCTAGAATTGGTTTAATGAAGGAATTCAACTCTGAGGAAAATTCTGAATGGCACCATGGAGATGAATTATAATTGTAGTGCCACTAGTAGAATCACCCTTAATTCTGTCTTCAATCCAAATTTTTCCACCAAATTGGTTTACAATTTGTTTCACAATTGTCAATCCGAGGCCTGATCCTTTAATATCCCTATCAAGATAACGAGTGAACACCTTGTCCTTCCTACTATCTGGAATCCCTGAACCGTAGTCTGTGATTCTTATCTCTATAGTCGCATCCTCTACTAATCTGACTTGGACACTGATTAATACACTTTTATTTGGATTGAACTTCACCGAATTATGAAAGATATTATAGAATAGATCAAAAATGAACTCATTACCTAGTACTATAATGTTGCTTTGTTGTTCATCTATATCGATTCTAATATGCTTATTCGGAAACGTCCCTATAATTGCCGGTCTTACTTTCTCAATTGCTTCGAGGAGATTCACTTTTTCAATTGGACTTCCACTTATTCCAGAAAATCTTCTGACATTATTGATTAAAGAAACACTTCGCTCAAGCTGAGTCAAAGCCGTCTGAACCTGTGCTCTGTATTTTTCGGGGAATTCTCTATCGATAAGTAGCAGTTCAAGACCAATCATAATCCCCTGATGAAGATTGTTGATATCATGACCCATTAAATCTGTAAAAAACTCAGCTTGGGCTTGAGCAGATTCCAATTTCTCTTGGGCTAGCATTCTGTCAGTAA
This sequence comes from Candidatus Thorarchaeota archaeon, assembly GCA_016839245.1. The sequence continues at coordinate 36,080 of JAEOUN010000074.1, read as the reverse complement.
TATCTTGCATAGTCCCGATCATCCGAATTGACTCACCCTTCTCATTGCGAGTGACTTCACCAACCTCTTGTACAACTCTAATTGATCCATCGGGACGAATTATTCTATGGGCAAAATCGAATGGTACATCACTATTTAGGGTCTTATTTACAAAGTTCATTGTCATCTCTCTATCATCTGGATGAGTTAGTTCAACTAAAAGATCAAATGAAGCAACTGTTTCTTTTGGAATACCAAAAATTTCATAGATTTCGTCTGACCAGATATCTTTTCCAGTAACAATGTTCCAATCCCAACTTCCAAGCCGTGCAATTCTCTGAGCTTCTGCCAATCTAGTTTCACTGGTTTTTAGCTCTTCCTGTGCTCTTTTTCTGTCTGAAATGTCAAGTATTGCTTCAAGCAAATAATTATACTCACCAAGAACAATTGGAATTGCAGTCTTTAAAACAGGAATACCATTTTTGTCATTATTGAAAAGGATCCTCTCTGACTTGTGTATTTTTTGTCCAAGGTCAATTATCGGGCACTTTCCAATTTGCTCAGGACATACAAATTTATGACAGATTGATCCTATGAAATTGCTTCTTTGTATTCCACTTATCTTTGAAATTGCAGGATTTGCATATGCTATCTTGCGAGTTACAGCATCTATCAAAAGAACACCAAAAGGCAAAGAATCCATAATGGTACTTACTCTTTGCTCGCGTTCTCTTAGTTCCACTTCAATGCGTTTCCTTTCTGTCATATCTCGTCCAATTGCTTGAAATTGCAATGGATTTCCTGAGGTGTTTCGCACAAGTGACACACCCATATCTATTGCGATTAATGTGCCATCTTTTTTCATGAAATTATGTTCGTACGTTTGAATCTTATTTCCTAAAAGTAGCTGCTTCATCGTAGCTTTACATCTTTCATGTTCTTCAGGATGGATGACGTCTAGTATTGTTAAATTCTGAAGCTCTTCAATTGAGTATCCAAGTAAATTAGATGCTTGTTGATTTACCTCAACAAAATTACCTTGAAGATCGGTGAGAAGAATTACATCATTTGATTCTTCAAAGAGAGCTTCATAGCGTTTTTGACTTTGATGAAGAGATTCTTGAGCTAGAATCGTATCTGTGATATCTTTGAAAGCTGCTTGAATTGCGGATTCGCCTTGATAGGTTATAAGCGTGGCTGAAAGCTCGACCCAAATAGTTGTGCCATCTTTTCGATTAGCTCGAACTTGATAGTGTGAAGGCACCTGCTTCCCATTAAATCGGTCATCAAAATTTCTGAAAAAGAATTCTCTATCGTCAGGATAAACTAAACAGTGAATGTCTTTTTCACTAAATGATATCATTTCGTCCACTGAATAACCAAGCAAATCCCCTAGAGTACAGTTAGCGAATGCCAAACGAATAGGATTCCTGTGTGCAATCGCAATCCCTTCTAGTGATTGTTCGACCAATGTCCGATATTTGTACTCAGACTCTCTAAGAATTCCTTCTGCCATCTTGCGTTGATTGATGTCTCGTGCTACTCCTAAAATGCCCGTGGGTTTGTTATCGTTATCTCTTAAAAAAGTCCTTGAAATCTCAACCCACCTTTGTGTCCCATCTTTACACCTTAGAGGAATCTCAATTGGAGGATCAGGTTCTTTAGTAGGTGCAACCTCATTGGCTAGTGCAATAGCAAAGGCATCTCTAACCAAAACAAATGATTCTGAATCCATTATTGTGCTTACTGGTTTGCCTAACAAGTCTTGTGAAGAATATCCTAGGATTTCTTCAACTGCTGGATTTGTATAGGTGAACTTTAATTCCATGTCAACTGTCCAGATAACGTCTCTTAATGATTCAACAACGATTTGATAATACTTAGCTACTTGTGAAATGTCCTTCTTTTCCGGAACATTCTTTCTGTCTTGTTTGTTCGTAGGAGTTTTGCCATCTTTGTTAGTTTTCAAGACAAGTAACTCCAGTAAGTCACTGTTTCAAGTACGACACTAATTATAATGCATTGCGAGCCTAAATATTATACTAATTTCAATACAATTCTATATCTGATTTCTTAAGAGTCATCCATAACCGTGAACATAAGAACTTTCTATGTCAAGATTGAAATTGAGGAATTCGACATAGTCCTTCTACAAATTTACTTGTTTTAGAGTATTATTATCATTATTGAGTGTATAGCTCACTCATTCTACAGTATTTATGATTAAATATGATGACCGATTATTTTATATTATGGTATGATATTTACTAAAAATGAGAAACAGGAGTCTAATAAATTGAGTAACGAACGAAGTCCTATTATGACATCGAGTACTTCTGTATGGGATAAATTGGGAGGTACACTCAATTCAGCAACTTCATTGACTTTCATGGAGATACGATATCAGTCTCTGGGAAAGGCGCTTGATGAAGTTCGGATTAAACGCGTTCAGCTTGAAGAAGACCTGCGAAAAGGACGCGTTGAAGAATCTCAATATGCGTCTTCATTACTTAAACTAATTATTGAATCCAATACTCTGTCTAAGGAACGAAGCGATGTTGAGGCCAAAGTTAAGGCAATAAAGGCAAATAGATTGCGTTGATCTTCTGTCTAATACAAGTGACAAGCAACGAATCTTCCGTTACCCACGTCTCTTAATTCTGGTTCTTCTATCATACATCTATCAAAACACTTTGGACAACGTGGATGAAATCTGCATCCCTCTGGAGGATCTATTGGACTTGGGATTTCACCCCTTGGAACTGCTTCTGATTTCTTTGCCTTTGGATTTGGAACTGGAATTGCATTCATCAATCCGACTGAATATGGATGTAATGGGTCCTCGTAGATTGAATCCTTATCTGCAAGCTCGATTATTTGTCCGAGATACATGATTGCTATTCTATCACATACATGTCTAGCTGTTGCTAAATCATGACTGATGAATAAATACGTCAAATCCAACGATTTCTTCAGGTCCGTCATCAAATCAAGAATCTGCGCTTTAATCGATACGTCCACCATTGCAACAGGTTCATCAGTAACAACAAATTCAGGCTTTAGTATGATTGCTCGACCAAAGACAACTCTCTGTTTCTGCCCTCCACTTAACTGGTGTGGCAATCTATCGTAAAAAGAGCTGGCTGGGGAGAGTCCGACAAGCTCAAGTGTTTCCTCTGCTTTCTCTCTTCTCTCTTCTCTGGTGCCTATTCCTTGAAGTCTCAAGGCGTCAGATATTGCATCTCCTACTTTGAGTCTGGGATTGAGTGATGATGTTGGATCTTGGAAGGTAAATTGAAGTCTTCTCCTTAGAAGCCGAAGTTCCTTTCCATGTATCTTGGAGATATCTTTTCCATCGTATATAATCTCTCCTTCTGTTGGTTTTAGAAGTCGAACACATAACCTGCCAGTGGTTGTTTTGCCTGAACCACTTTCACCTGCTAGACCTAGCACTTCACCTTTATCTATTGAAAATGAAATATTATCAACTGCTCTAACGTAGTTCTCTTCTTTACTAACGAGAGATTCCAAGAATCCCTTCTGAACTGGGAAATATTTTTTGACATTTTTGACTTCAATTAATTTCATTGCCCACCCTCCGAATATAAATGACAGGCTACGAGTCTACCATTCTTGTTTCCAACAAGTGGCGGAACAACTTTGGAGCAAATATCCATTGCATGAGGACACCTTGGATTAAACATACACCCGGGAATTGGATCAATTAAATCAGGAGGTGCTCCTGGAATCCAAGATAGCTTCTTTTCTGGATGTGTAATATCAGGTACAGAATGCAAAAGAGCTTTCGCGTAAGGATGTAATGGATCTTCGAATAACTCTGTTGTCGGTGAGAGTTCCATAATCCTACCTGTGTACATAATAGCAATATTATCAGCAGTCTGTGCCAGAACTCCCAGATTGTGTGTAATAAGAATCATTGTCAGATTGAATTCATCTTTAAGTTCTGCTATTTCTTCAAGTATCTGCGCTTCAACGATAACATCCAATGATGTTGTTGGTTCATCAGCAATGAGTAAACTTGGTCGTAGTACAAGGCCTAGACCAATCATCACACGTTGGCGCATTCCGCCGCTAAACTGATGCGGATAGTCTGATACTCTCTCTGGTAAGATACCAAGACTATCTAAAATTTCCTTGGCACGTTCGAGAGCCGCCTCTTCTTCAATTTCAGGATCATGTGCTTTCATAATTTCAACAAAATGGGTACCAATTGTTGCCATTGGATTCAATGAGGTCATAGGATCTTGGAAGATGTATGCTATCTCTTGTCCTCGCAATGCTCGCATTTCATCTGGATTCAAATCCATCAAATTGATGTTACCTCTTTCTAGAACACAATGATTGTAATGAACATCTTTTTTCAAATTGAAGAAGATGTTTCCCTCTACTATTTTACCCGGATATGCTACTTGTCGCATAATTGCACGGCCAAGTGTTGATTTTCCACATCCTGATTCACCTGCAAGTCCCAGTGTTTCATTCTCTGGCAAATTCAAGAAGACTTGGTCTACACCTCGTGCAACGCCTCTTCGAGTCCTGTATTCAATGCTCAGATTTTGAATCTCAAGAAGGTTATGTGTGTCATTAAATGTCATCTTTCTCACTCCTTGAGTTTCGGTGTAAGAACTTCGTTTAGTCCTTCTCCAGCAAGGGTGAATCCCAGAGCTAGAAATACTATCATCAGTCCTGGAAAAGTGATACTCCACCATTTTCCAGCGATAAGTTCATGTGATCCAAATGTGAGATCCCAACCCCAATCAGGAACATCGACAGGAAGTCCAAGACCGACAAATGTGAGTCCAGCTGCAGTGAGAATTGCATCAGCAAAATTGATTGACATTACGACTATTGCTGATGGTAGGACATTTGGCAGAATATATCGAAAGATGATGTCTCTGTCTCTGGCTCCCATAATCACAGCTGCTTCAACATAAGGCAATTCCTTTACAGTTAAGACTTGGCTCCTCACGACTCTGAAATATGAAGGAATGTAGACTACTGCTATCGCTAGCGCCATATTTGCCACACCTGGGCCCAACATTGCAGCTATGGCTATGGCAAGAACCAGTCCTGGAAATGCAAAGATGCTATCCATGACAAGAGAAACAGTCCTATCTACTAAACCTCCTCGATAAGATGCGGCTAATCCCGCGGGTACTCCAATGGTGAAACAGACTGCGACTGAAATGACAGCAACTTGTAACATGATTCCTCCACCGGAAATAACGCGACTTAGCAAATCTTGACCTAAAGCAGTCGTTCCCAATGGGAATGCAAATGATGGAGGAGCACCGTAAGGTCCAACATCTAATCTCGTTGGATTATAAGGAACAATCCACCATGAAACAAATGTCATATAGACCATAGAAAAGACAATTAGTAATCCGGACATTGCGATGTATCCCGGTGAGCCCCTCTCACTAAGAATTGGATATCCTTCATAAAATAGCATTACAATTGCGGATATCATTATACCACCAAAGGCTAGAGCTGTTCCCAATGACCAACTCTGCTCATCTCCCCAAAAAATGAGTTGTCCAACTCCATATGAAATGATAGCCATAGCTACTAATACGGCAATAAGTACAATATTGCTCTTTTTTACAGTCATGAGCTTATTCCTTATTACGTTCCTTCGAAAAGCACTTGTTATGAGAATTATACCGCCAAAAAGAAAGGTGTATCCGACTACAACTAATCCTAAGCCACTATTAGAATTCGCAGATAAGAGGACCAACCCGGATAACACCATTACTACTGTAGCTGCAATAAGAATGAATCCTGCCCACCATTTAGTAGGTCTATTCTCAAATGTTTCTTTGGATGGTTTTAGATGGAAAAAGATGCCACTGACTATATTTTTTTGCTCCATTTTTTTTCACCTACAGTCTTATTCTTGGGTCTAAGTATGCATAGAGTATGTCTACCACCAAAGTCACAAAGCTTACCAATATTCCAAAGAACACAACAACTCCTTGAATTGCAGTATAGTCTCTGTGATTGATACGTTGTACAAGATATGTTCCTAATCCTGGCCAACTAAATGTAGTTTCAGTAAGTATAGCACCTGCCAGTAAAGCTGCAAACTGAAGTCCAATCATTGTGAGTATAGGAAGAAAGGCATTCTTCAATGCATATCCGTAGGTTATTTTATTATCAGAGAGTCCTCTAGCTTCAGCTGCAACAACAAAATCCATTCGTAATGTTTCAAGCATATTAGTTCGTGTCAGACGAATAAAGATTCCACATAGAATCAAACCAAGAGTAATTGAAGGTAGTATAAGATACCTAACAGCTATGACAAATGCTCGGAGATTGCCTGTAAGCAAGCTATCGATTGTATATAATCCTGTGATAGCGGTAGGCGTATCGAATCTGGGATCAAACCTTGTTCCTGTAGGTAACCACTTTAGCCAGATAGAGAAGATAAACTGAAGAATCATTCCAAGGAAAAAGACTGGGATTGCGTACATGATTATCCCAAAAAATCGAATTCCATGGTCTTCGTTGGTATCATATTTCTTTGAAGATACAACTCCAAGTGATACTCCAATAAGTACTGCAAATAGCATAGAATAGATAGCTAGTTCTAAAGTTGCTGGAAATCTAACTGCAATATGTTCACTAATAGGTGAAAAATCTTGCATTGATAATCCAAAATCCCCAAATGGAAGTCCTGTTAGATAATTCACATATTGTGTCCATATCGGTAGATCAAGTCCGAGGGTATGTCTAAATTCAGCTAGTACCTCAGGATCTACATTTTTTTCAAAATGCAGAAGCGCGGGATCACCAGGTAGAATTCTTACTATCATAAATACCAAAGTCAATAATAGTAAGATCATTGGAATCATGAGCAAAATTCTACTTGTAACATATGTCTTGAGTGTCAGTCCTATCACCTACGATTTGTTAGATTATGCATTAAGAGTTGGTCTTAAGCTCTTCGCATAGCGTAATATTTTCTAAAAAAAAACAATCCTAAATTTATAATTAGTCTCTAAAAAGAAGAATTGGCAGGCATTAGCCTGCCATAAGATAAGTTCACTAAGTCTTACTCTAAATAGAGCAACCAAAGACGGAAGTTGACTGTAATGTCCAGAACAATTCCTTTGACATTGAGTTTTGTCACTGCAACAGTGCTACTCTGCCAGAGAGGAACGACTGAACACTCCTGAGCTTGCAGGTCCTGAAGTGCTGTATACGCAGCTTCACGGTCTTCGTCATCAATTGCGCTTCTGCCATCAACCCAGAGATTGTATTGATCAATACCGCCTTGTGGGTATGTGCTGTTATAGCCCATATTAAGCCAAGACGCAAATGGTAGGAATTCGTAGTTGTCGGGATCGATGAAGTCTGGATACCATCCGTAGATGAATACAGGCATCTCACCATTGTTACGTGCATTTCTGTAACTAGGCCAATCGAGTCCTTCCAGAGTGACATCTATCACACCACTGTCTTCCCAATCCTGCTGGTAAATCAAGGCTTGTTGCTGACTCTGTGGGTAGTGTCCAGAGCTCTCATAGTAGAGAGTAAGTTCCAACTTGTTCGTTTCATTGTATCCATACGGAGCAAGCAAATCTCTTGTTGCTGTATAGTTTGCATCACCCCAATAGCTGAATGAATCCTTGTGATAAGCCATTCCTACTGGGATCATACTGTACAATGGGTCGAATGTTCCCAAGAAGACGGACTCGCATACATGAGTTCTGTTGATAGCAGCTGTGATGCCCTGACGAATTGCTGTTTCGTTATATGGGAAGATCTGCTGCTGGAAACAGAGATATTGAATCTGCGCTCCAATGCCTTCCCAGACCTCTCTGTTTGCATTACTCTTGAATGTATCAATTTGGTCTGAAGTGAGTTGTCGGTATGCAATATCAACCTCTCCAGAGGTCATTGCTGTTGCTAACGCTGTATCGCTTGCATACATCTTGATGATGATTTTATCAGTCTTAGGATATCCAGAGCCTTTGTTCCAATAGTCTGGATTCTTTACTAATGTGATGTGATCATCACTTCCACCTATTCGCACCCATTCATCCAATAGATACGGACCCAGAGCACAGGGAGTCTGAGCTGTTGAATTATATCCAACAAGTTCGTCCATTGGTGCAACAGCCCGGTCAACCACATATGAGGCTGCACACGACATCAGTTGCAGGAATGGTGCAAATGAAATCTTGAGATAGAATCTGACGACGTATTCACTCATAATAGTAACGTTGTCAATGATGGCATCATACTCCATGTTAAGTTGTGGACCATCAGGTTCGAAGAGACCTTCACCAGTAAGGTTGCAGTTTCTATCGAATGTATATTTGACATCAGTTGCGTTAAATTCACGACCGTCAGAGAAATTCACATTTTGCCGTAGCGTGAAGTCCCAGATCATTTTATCCGTACTTGAATTCCACGATGTTGCCAATGCTGGTTGTATATCACTCTCGCCAGCTTGGCTGCCTGGTTCTATCTCCACCAAGCCCGAGCTCAGTGAAATGATCATTTCCCACCCGAAGTAGTCATACGCTTGTGCCATGTCTATTGAAGATTCCACAGAATCGGTCGTACCAATTACAATTGTTGGTACAGTTGGTCCTGGTGGGTACATAATAAAGTAGACACCTGCGGCACCTACAACGATGATGAGAATGATCGCGATTGCAATCATTTGTTTTCTTTCCATCGTTAATATCCTCCTCTCCAACCGTGCACATACGCGGAAGGTAAGAAGCATATTATCATATTATTTGAAGTATATAAATTAGAAGCTCTCAGCGAAAATACAAATGCTTGTAGAATGGTATAGTTAATCATTTAAACTGATAATTTACTATTTTTATATATAGCCGATGAAATATTCGACACTTTTAGAATCCCATACCTTATTTTGTTAAACTTCATATAGGCTGAATAAGACAATAAGTCGAGGGCTAAGATTATGACTGATTGGACCGAGTATGCAACTGATTGGGGGTATTGGATAAATTCAGATACGTTTAGAACACCGCGCATTAAGAAATCGGTACGTATTGGAGCAGTCATTTTTACAAAGAAAAGAGAAACTCTTGATACAGGTCAACAGATTATTACCACCACATATGGTGTTGCCTATGAAGATGGAATCAAGATAATGGATAAGCGAGATGTAAGTAAGGTACTTGCAACTCAGATGGTTGAGTACATGCGTGCGAAGAAGATGTATCCTCCAAATACTGCCATAACAAGGACCTATACCAATGGGAATGCGGATCTTGAATTTTCTCCCTCAGAATACGACTCCTTTGTTATTCGAATCACACCGGAACTTATTCGAGGTGATGTCGAGGATTTTCTCCATGATTTGGATGATTTTAAAGAACCCTCTTCTGATGAATCCGAAGAACGATGGAAAATAGAAGCTGCCAAGTCAGGAAGGTCTTCGTGCCGTACTTGTGGCAATCTCATCGGTATTGGCGAACTTCGATTAGGAGAACCATCGATGTATGAGGGCCACGTAAGCTATCGTTGGCATCATCTGAAATGCAAAGTTCAAATTCTTGATGACATAGATCTGAAAATCCTCTCTGGGTATGAGGAGTTGACATCAACACAGAGAGATGAACTTGACCGCGAAGCGTCTTAGTGTAATAATTACCTACCACTTTTTCCTCATCCTCTAGCCATTTTACAAATGTATTATATATTGAATTATCCATTAATACCATTAGAGGTGATTGAGTGTCAGATATGGATCATAAGAATCCTGTTGAAACTGCGAAAGTTCTTGGTAGTCTCTATGGTTCGCTAGTCATCCTGTTTTCAGTCTTATTCTTCTTCTCAGCTCCATATTTCGCGACATTTCCAACTGATGTGGCTATGAGATCCTTTTGGCTCGTTTGGATTATCGGGTGTACAATTGTCCTAATCGGAGCGGAGATAGTGTGGCAATTAAGGAAGTCTGGTATGACTCTGATCAGCTTCTTCGGATTCCTTTTTCTGAATCTCTTTCTTATAGTCATGGCATTAGCAGTCTTTGCAGATATTGTCACACCGACAACACTTAACCTTCCAATTCAACTGGTTATCCTTCTCGTTGTTGCATCTCTCTTTGGATATGTAATACTAATCTTCTGGACGCTTAAAGACTGGAGAATTAAGAAGAACTAGTACTAGATTATCAATATAAAGAAGTACTTGGGAGACCAAGTTTGTAGAATATTCTTGCTACCTCTGCGCACAAGATGAAAGAGCTATTCTTTAAGAAAATCTTGCTATGAACGACGGTCTTAATATTCAATCTCTGGAGATATTCCTCGGTTAGCGAGATGGTACAGACAAGAAAATTAGCTGTCCTCGTTTGCATTATGATATGCCTAGGTTTTCTTTTTACAATATATTGCTATCTCAATCAAGGTACAGAATCTACTGAACAATTCATCTTAACAGAACTTGCTGGAATTGATACAGGTGGTAACACACTGACTGTAGAAGTTGAGAACAATATTGCTTACATTCTAGATGATACAGAGGGATTAGTACTAATCAACGTGCTCGATCCTTCCGGACCTGTGATTCTCTCGAAGACTGATTGTGGGATGAATCCAATTGGACTTGATATTGAGTACCCACTTGCATATGTGACGGATCGCAACTCAGGACTTTGTATTGTCAATATCACCAATCCTGAAGCTCCAATAATAATCTCAGAATATCATGATTATGAGGAAATCTATGATATCCAAATAGTAAATGATGTTGCATTTATTTCAGCTTGGACCAATGGTCTTGTATTGCTTAATGTAAGTGATTCAACAACTCCTAAGTACATATCTCACTATTCAACTTCTGGAGCGTGTATTTTTGTACGCGTCGTGAATAATTTTGCTTACATTATTGATCACTTGAGTTCTTATTCTGGTCTAAGAATCATTGATGCTACTGATCTTCAACATCTTGTACAAAGTGGATCATATATAATTTCTGAAACTGATCTCTGGAATCCATTTGTGTATGAGGATTATGTATATCTCGCAAACCATGCGGAGAACAAGGGTGAATGTCAAATTTTAGATGTTAGTGATTTCTCAAATATTACAAAAATAAGTCAATATGATCCAGAGGGCCGTGTCTTCGCAATCTTCGTAGTCAATGAGATTGCCTTTCTTGCTGACCAAGAAAAAGGATTGATCGCTCTTAATGTTACAGACACCTGCAATCCCACGTTATTATGTAGTTGCGATTATGGTGGCTCGTCAATAAACCTGGATGTTGTTGACGATTATGTATATGTGGCAGACTATGAAAATGGTTTGAAGATTTTCAGATATGGAAAAGTCACTCTAGTCGATTGATCTCTGAGGTAACGCGAAGCCACTTCTTTAGTCAGCAAAGTTCAGTCTTACAACACTTCAAGTTACTGCTGCATGCTTGCTTTTAAGAAAGAAATGGACGAGTTTTTTTTTCAGTTCTCACCCTGAGTATGAAGAAGGTTATACAAGAGATGAGACAGATTACTTCGATCGATTACACGATACTGACTCGGAATGGCTGTCGATGTTGAAAATCTCACAGTGGCTCTTGAATATGTGAAACGCACTGTTTCTCCAGAAGGTAGGTGGCGAATACACAGGTTATCGTGGTAGGAGGGGGGAGTTTCGTAATTGAGGTATGTAACTAAAAACTAGCCTATGCATTCGCCTTATTTGCCCCGACTACCTCATACTAATTATATCAACATTATCTAATAAATTAAGAGTATATGGCAGTAATCAGCATTTATTATTAAAAAGCGGCGTTATTTTGCCTATTTCTTCAATTAAAATAGCAGGGAGTCAGAAACTCACTCTTGGATAATACTCATCGTCTTTCAACTGATAGAGTTACTTTACAATGTGGACAACATCTATGTTGCAAAAGTGAATAGGTTTATCGAACTCATAGCAATGTGACAATTGAGGTGTATGACAATACTTGAGGAGTTGAATCCAAAGGATTACAAAATAATCGAGGATTGCTTTGGAAATTCAATTATCAAGTAGTTGTAGGTGCAGAAATTAATTCTTTGTTAACAAATAAAAGATAGATTTAGTCAATGGCTGACCAATTATCATCTAAGGTTGGCACAGTAACAGGATAATTACCTCGTTGATAAACATCAATGAAGAATTGATCTCTTCTTTCTGCAACTTTCAACCAGTTCATTCCTTGTCGGCGATAATATCTGTAATCTGAATTAGTATGTTTCACCTCAACCACTGCATCACCCTGAACTAGGTTAAGGTCTCTCACCCATAGATCTTTCTCATCATTGGATGGTTGAGAGATTAGAAAGCTAAAGATTCTATCATGGGTGTATTCAAGCAAAGCAACATGAGGACGATCTATTGAATTCCATTGCCTTGGAATTGGGAGGTTTTTATGCGTCGTAGCTCCAGCTGCAAGTCTAAGTACGTTGTAGGTGTCAATGTCAAACAATTCGATGTTGACCTCCGGAGTCAATGTCAAATTCATCAAGTGAGTTGATTTGATTAATAATAGTAAACATTGGTATATAATGATTCATCACTGGTAGGTTAAGAGACCATTGCATTCTAGTGTGCTCCAAGCTCGTTTCTAAGGCGTCTAGGACAAGCGTTAGTTTTGTTGGATATAATATAATACATCATATCAATCACTATGATATTATTGACCATATTAAGCATTTTGAACTTAACAAATGGTCATGACTAGATTTGCAAATGTTGAGTAGAAACCTACTTTCAATTATAATGACTATACGAAAAAGGCTGCACCCATCACATTTCTGGAGTGTAACAAGTTAATTAATCACCATTGTATAGATAGAATGAGGATTATGTCACGAGTCTATGGTAAATGTGGGAATATATGTTCTGAATGTCCTTGGGGCATTTGGAGTAGAGAGAATCTAACTCCCGATGATTGGAATTCGTTTGCAGAAGATGTTAAGAAACATCTGGGCTATAATCCAGCTAAGAATCCATGTCATGGCTGTCAAACACCTACTGAAAAGCTTTCAAAAGATGTTGGCGTTCATAATTTTCTTCGTGGTTGTTCAGCTCGAGCTTGTGCTTTTTATAATGAGATTGAAAATTGTGCATATTGCTCGCGGTACCCTTGTGATAAAATTAAGGCAATGAATATTGACAATGACAGAGTGTCTGTTGAAAACCGTCTTGGCCGTAAATTATCAGATGAGAAATATCAAGCATATGTTAGAATTTTTGAGGGCAAGAAATCATTGGATGACATTCGTGCTAGTCTTAAACCAACTGAGATTATTGAAGTGAAAGCGGTTGAGAAAAAATCTCCAATGATTATTCCTTTTCCTAATGGTACGTTGGATAAAAAAGAACACCAGTTTAAAATCCTGCATGATCTGCTATATAGAATCATAACCTCATCCTTTGGAATTCGAAATGTTGATGTTGTTTCAGGTCAGGCGATGGTTGAAACTAGAAGAGAAATCACTCTTCGAATACTTTTCATTGCAGCTCGATTTGGGTTCATCGAGAGTGACAAGCTAGTAATAGATTCTATATCTATCAACACTCATAAGACGGGAACATCTGGTTTCCCAACAACAGAATCTGCGTGGAAACGGTGGCTATCTTATCTAAAAAGCACTGGAATCATCTGTGAGATGGAATTTTCAGAGATTGATAAGGATAAACGAAAAAGTCCGATTGGTTGGCTTAGAGAGAGGATTCCTGGAACTGAAAATCCTGTTTGGTTTCTGAAAATCTCTCTCGATAAATCGCTAGGGAATACTTCTACTCTGAAAACATTAGTAGAGTATGGAAATGATATTGAAGAGAAATTTGGAAATAAGGCATTTGGGAAATTTAAGAAGGCTGACATGCGTATTATTAGTTAGCAGCAAATAAGGACACTTAATAACCGGTTCAGCGTTGGATTCTCAATGCAATTCAAGGAGGAGATTGATTGCTTACACGAATCCAGAAGATCTACTTTGGCATGGCTCGTCTGGGTCCAAGTATAATGCTTGACATGTTAGACTTAGCCAGTGCTCTATTCTATTTCTCAATCCAATCGTTGCCAGCTATCTATACTGGGTCTGCGATAGCCGTGAGTTATCTCTCAATCATGGTATCTGAACTAACCTTTGGGAATTTGAGTGATAGAACGCAAACAAAAAGATGGGGTAGACGAAAACCATTCATAATGGCCGGAGCACCTCTCATGGCTATATCGTTCCTGCTCGTATTCAGTCCACATCTATTTCTTGCTGAAGGGAATGTTCTAGGTCTCTTTTTCTATGCTATGATTTCGATGAGCCTGTTCAAAGTCTTCTATGGTATGACAATGACTCCATTTCAATCATGGATGCCTGAGCTTACTGAACCTGAAGAGCGTCCCTCAGTTTCTTCATGGCAAAATATTGCCAATTTCATCGGTTTTGTCATTGGAACATTTGGAACTTCTCTCTTGGCTATTCAAGCTACAGAATGGGGTCTCCCTAGTGAGATTCTATACATGATCTTGGCTTTCATTGTTATTCAGCTACTAGGATTCACTCCATCACTAATAGGTCTACATAAAGAGGGTAGGTTTATTCCACAACCGTCGTTTAGGAAAGATCTTAGAGTAGCTTTAAAGGATAAGAACTATGTTGGGTGGCTAGTAGCCCAAGGTCTCTTATCTGTTGGTATTGCCACTATTGTCAGAACTGCATTCCCGTATATCAATGATTATCTCTCATTCAGCACGATAGAGTTCGTTATCTTCGGTGTCGAACTTCTATCAGTAGTCTTTGTGTTTTTCTTGATTTACCAATTCACTATTCGACGAATTGGGAAACGCTTTACACTGCAGTTGTCAATGATGCTTGCTGTTCTCTCTCTCCCCTTCACTCTTATAATTAACACATCCTCAGCAGCCTTTATACTTCTAGCATTTGCTGGTGCAGGTGTGGCCGGTTACTATCTGTTTCCGTATATAATCTACGCTGATTTTGCTCATAAGAATGAAGTAATGACAGGAGAGGGTCGAGCAGGATTCTACACGAGCTTTCCATCAATTCCATTAAATGGAATGCAAGCGATTTCAGCATTCATTTGGGGTTTAATCTTTGAGTTACCAAAGGTAGTTCCTGTTCCTGGTACGCACCTCCTTGTCTCCAAGGGGTATCTTATCTGGGGTCCAATCGCAGCTCTATTCATTTTCCTTTCTGTGTTGGTTCTTTTCATTGTAGATATCGATCCTGACTTCGAGAAATTGAACAAGGAATACCCAACTTCCAGTGCAGTTAGTGAATGACTTGCAATGCAGAGTGAATCATGTATGGAATAGACGACACATCTTTATCTCTCGGGCATCGAAAGAGAGATTCATAGTGTGTGCAGAGGTAGAATGGTCACTAATTGCAGTCCCATCCATTCTCACCTCTGTCACTTTAGTGATATACTCGGCAAGAAGCATCTCTGTTTCAATTGGTTTGTTCTCAAGATTATAGAGAGTCACCAATATTGAATTATCCCGGACTCTCATTGACGAGATCCTTACTGCATGCTCTTTGGGTTGTATGATTGGCTGGAAGAGATTATTATGAGGTTCGACATGATTTAATGTAAGTGTAGTAGATAAGTCTTGGAAAGCATCTGAGTGATCCGCGCTGAAAGACATTGGTTCATCTTTTGCATGGACAAGAAATCCATATTGAAACTGGTATTCTTCATTCATCTCCTGAGCACCTGGAGTTTCTTCTCCTGGACCGGCATGCATCGGTCTCTCAGGTATATCAGAACGTGAAAGCCATCCTACACATCTAAGTAAGGTCAGTGCTAGGTTATTGCCATCCACAAGCTCAACCTCTGGGAGTCCTCTATTCATAACTGTAATCGCATCTGCTCCTTCCTTATTCTCAATTCGAATGAATGATTTCTGCGGTTGGATTCCTGATGGATGTTCTGGATACTCTGCATTTCTTTTCTCTCGCTCTTCAGTACTCGGAATGACCTCTGCTGATGCAGAACGCTCGATATAACCAAAATGAGTAGATGCCAACGAAGTATCAGATTCAAATGGAAGATTGAAACATACCCTAAGTCGATGATCTTTTGCTGAATTCGTAAGGTTGGTCGAGACTTCGATTCTTGGACTATCACGATAGAATCTGAACACAGAACGAACTGGTATCTCGGCCTTTCCAATTCGTTTTTGCCTTGATGTATCTAGCGATTCGTACAGCTCCAGTGTGAGTGTCTGGCATATCTCTACCATTACTGGTCCTTTACTAATCAATGTCCGTTTTATGTTCTTTATCTGGGTCTTTTCTGGTCCAATCCTACTGAAGGTGTACTCGTCTCCACGATCGCCATAATCTTCAAACACATGTAGTCTCTGATATTGTTTTCCAGTTGTTTTATTGATTAAATCTAGACTTCCATCCTTGTTGAATGAAATTGTGTAGAACTGATTATCCACATGATTTTGATCTACCTCAAAGGCATCTTCTTTCTTAACCGAAGGTGCTTCTTCAACTGGTATCAGATTTGAAAATGACCATGGTTTCAAAGGAATGAGTGATGCATACACACTCTGAGTAGGACGAGCCGCAACAAGATGGATTTTCTTATACTTCTTACTTCCAATAATTCTGTTTGCTTCATCCTTCAAGCTCTCAATATCAAAATCACCTACTGGGTGTCTATCTGCATTGAGTCTGAGTTCCAGTAAACCTGGTTCTTCTCCATCGAAGTATTCAACGCCATTGATGTAGAAATCCATTAATTTCCTTCCAGGAAGCAATCTCATTCCCATCTTAGCTGTTGTCATGCCCACTGTTGTGTCCATGAAGATATCCTCTCTGGATGCGAGAAGTTGGATATCGTAGACCTGTCCTTCATCAGTCTGAAGTCCTCTGATTATTTTACCTCTTGGAAATGTGAATTCAATGTAGGTTGGCATCAATGAGCTACCACCAGCATTGAAAGTAATGATGGATAACTCTTGAGAAGACGTCTCAATCTTGTGAATATTTTTCTCTGCATCATTCAAGAGACCATCACAGATAGACTCCGCCCAAGAGAAGCGAGCTTTCATCTCTTCGTGAGTTTGATCTACTGAACAACCACATATGGAGTCATGAGGTTGATTTCGGAGCAACCACTTCCATGATGTCCTTAGAAAGCCATGAGGATATTGTAGACCTAGTGTTGATGAGAGATAGGTCCAGATTGGTTCAACACTTCGTGTCAGCTTGTTCTCAACTTTCTGGTTCCACTGTTTGATCCACATTCGAGCTGAATATGTGTCTTGAAGAAGTGGTGCTCTTGCTGGAGACCTGAACTCTCCTGTATGTATTGGACGATGGTATTCTGATGCAGTCAGTGAAGTATCGAGTTCTTTGACGAAATCCTGGAGTCGTGCTATAGAGATATTATAGTCTTCTCCTGACATTCTCTTAGCATACTCCTTGACAAATGGTTGCGGAAAACGGTGGTCTGAGCCATTCATGAGAAGATAGATTGGTACGGGAGAGAATGGCTGGAGGTCCGCAATCTTATCTTTTACAGCTTTTGCAAACTCCTCATAGTCTTCTGGAAGCATTGAAGCATTACCATAACCTGTTGGGAGGTAGATTCCATTAATAGCGATTTTTGAATTCTCGTGAGATTTCCATATGAATGGAACTGATGTTACATTGGACACTACACCACGCCATAAAACAACAATCTTGAGATTTGTCAAATCACCGAGAAGTTGAGGTATTGCGCTTGTGTGCCCGAACTGGTCAGGAAGGTAAGCGATGTCCATGAGAGGTATCTTGAATTCTGTTGCGATATCTTGACCAAATTCCAAGTTGCGAATGAGACTTTCTCCTCCAACTAACCACTCATCAGGAAGAAGATACCACGGTCCAGCTGTAATTTTGCCTTCACGAATCCTTTGCATTAATTCCTTTGTCTTTTCAGGAATAATTTCCATGTAATCCTCAAGAACAACTGTCTGCCCATCCAACATAAACAGGTATTCCTCTTCATTCAAAATTCTGAGAAGTTCATTGATTAGCTGGACTAGCTTATATCTGAACCTCTGGAATGGAAGATACCACTCACGGTCCCAGTGAGTATGCGGGACTATGAAGACTCTCTTAGCGACCATAGATATCACATACTGCCATGCTAGATTACATATTTGGAAGATGAAACAGTCACAAAAGGATTGTGAGAGGTATCTAATACTCTATTCTTGTTCTTCTAATCTGTCTAGATAGGAGGTTATTAGTTATCCACGACATATCTCCAAGTTTAACACGCCAATCTTTCTTCTCATTGGCTCTTGGTCAACTATCCATCATGTTTCTCGCTTCATCACTATGGTGATTCCAAACAAAGTGATCAATCCTGCTGCCGCTCCCAAAATCGTAATAATTGGAATCCCAAGAATTGTATGCAAGTACCATTCTGTCCCAGTATATGTTTCTCCAGGAGGAAAGATTGGGTTGGTGGGTGTATAATATGGATCTACGAAGGTCGTTGTAAAAGGTGGCATTGAAGTTGTTACTGATGGTTCATATCGTTCAAGAAGTCGTGGATATCTATCAATACTTCCTGTTGGTCCCAAAATAAGGTATACTCCTGTCCCTGCATAATCATTCCAGTAATTTCCCATGTTTACACCATCATCCCAGATATTATCAGAACCTTGGTCGTACGCATTATTTGCATTCCATCCAATTTCATTATAGTATACATTACAAAATTGTGTTCCCCAACTCAATGATATTCCTGTATATTCATTGTAAAGAACTATCGAGCTTACTATGCTTGAGTTCTGAACATCATAGAAATAAATTCCATAGCGATTAGATGCAACAATGCATCTGTTAATGCTGACATTGAAGCAGTATCTCGCCGAAATTCCATCTGCTAATGATGAATTGACTGTTGAATCTGAAATAGTTATAGCATTGGAATCTTCTAGGTATAATCCATTGGTTCCAACTTGAGTATATCTCTGGATTACTATATTGTCAGAATTCTGAATTTGATTCTCTATTTGATATGCTGACTCAACAATCAGGTCATGAATGTCGCAATGACTACATTTCATGAAAGAGATTGAATGTAAATTCGTGGAACTCATTCCATCGCTTAGTGTTATTCCTGTTGCATTTACGAATATGATTTGATGATATCCATTATTTTCTATATCCAAGTTAGATACATCAGTGAAGTATCCAATTGGATTTCCTGATACTAGATTCCCTGAGAACGTGTGGTACCAATAACTTAAGACATCTGATACAATTTGGACTCCCACTTGCATCTCATTGTCTGTTACTACACAAGGATATGCATTCAACAAAATAAGGTCTGGTCTATCCAGGCCCAAGATTTGATTATTGGTAATGGCTGCAGATGAGTAGAGTATCCTTATCCCATTTCCCAAGATATTAGTAATCTCATTTGAATCAATAGTGCAATAGAGTGAACTTGAAACGTAGATTGCTCCGTTTGCATATGGACTATTACGAAGTTCACTATTCCTAATTGTCAAGTAATCTGAATCTGTCACATAAATTCCACTATCTTGAAAATCTGAAATTGAACAATCAATGATACTGCAGTTATCCGAACACGTCAATATTATACATTTAGTGATGCTATTTGTACAGACAATATTTGATATACTGCAGTTGAAACAGTAGTTTATGTTAATTGGAGTTACAACTTTATCGAACACTCCATTGCTAATCGATATATTCTGACTCATTATTAATATCAATTGACCATACTCATTTGCATTGAGATCGATGCTATTTAATCCATATAGGAAACCAAGTGGTTTGTTGTGAACTAGATTATTACTAAAATCTAAGGATGAACTAATCAAATTATAATCTGAAAAACTCACACCATTACCAAGACAATTATTATGGTATATTCCTGAATTCACGTCGAAAAGAGATAATCCGTATAAGTAATTGTCGTCTATTGAGTTATTTGCAAATGTGGTACTGTCGCTATACCTTAGATAGACTCCCGTGCCGCCGATATAACTTCTTGTGACTGTATTATCAGCAATTATCCCAAAATCTGTTTGATAGCAAGTGATTCCATAACTATAGTCAGAGTTGATTGTATTGAATTTCATTGTAATATAATTAGAATGTTGAACATCAATACTCGAATATTCGGTCCAAATCGAATTACCTATTATTGAGATTCCTTGAGAATAATCAAGGATGATAATTCCATTCTCTACCTCACGAATTGTACTCTCCTCAATACTACAATTTACAGAATTGTAAACAGCAATCGCAGTTCTTGATTCTATTATGGTACAATTGCTGATTACAACATTTGTCACATTTTGAAGATAAATTCCATTCACATAGTACCCTGTGGGGTATGAAAATCGGAGCACACAATCACATATTTTGATGTGAAGTGTCGTATCTTGAATATTGATGCAAGTGGTTGTGCCATCAATTTCATAGTTTTCTATCCGATATGGATCATTTTTGGTGCCGCTTCCTGGAAATCCGCTAGTACTCAGATTATAATTATTTGGAATCACAATTGGTTCATGTTCAATAAAAGCAGATGATGTATTATCGAGTTTCTTACTGACAGGCGAATCATTCAGAATATGAGTATTTTGAGAGTAAATTACAGGTACGAAACTCAGTGAAAGAAGTATCACTGTAAAAAAGATTAGAATCTTTTTCAATTTTATTTGCCCTCCTTTTCCATTCTATCAGCTCTGTGTAAATTTATTTTTCCTAGTCTTGAATGGAATTTTTCAAACCATTTCTTCTCAATACCGAAAATGACAGTTGCACAGATGCCTACGGTAGAAAATGATACTATTAGCAATGAGGCTGTTGTTGCATCAATGAAACTTGTTTTGAGATCTACATCTGCGAATGCTATTATGATTCCAACTGCTTGATGAACTACTTCATCATAACCTCTACCACAAACATAGATCATCCCATTACCAATTTCAATTGGATGTCTTGTGAAACTCCAGCCATAGATATTCCATCTCCAAATATTAGAGATAGAACCATTGACTTCTCTTTTCACAATAAATGGATCATAGTAACCATTGGTTACAACTACATAACTTTGACCGGAAGCAGCAGTAACTATACCTCTTGGATACGCATGGAAAGAGAACTCATATCGGTCATTGGATCCCCATGTAGAATTCCAGATTTGGGTCCCATTTGAATCTAGTTTGTAAACAACTTCTCCTCCAAAGTAATCGAGGGTAATATACAAATCATCATTTCTATCGATTGCGATGGAATTGCCTAACAAATAAGTGCCATTCCAAAGTTTGTATCCTTCAGGACTCCATGCTGAAATGGTGCTATATAGTGAACGAACATAGACCGTTCCATTCTTTGCTGCAACCATTTCGTATCCTCTGTCATAATACCCTGCAAGTTGATACCAGAGAAGTTTTCCTGATAAGTCACATTTTAGAATGAATCCTGATGGCTCCGAAAGCGTCCAATTATACCATGTCCCTGTAATATATAGAGCACCATCTGGACTGTAAACAATATCGTACGGAGTACATTGAAAATTAAACTGATACGTTTTGTTTATTATAAGGTCACCTGCTGAATCCCAAGCATTTAGTATCATTTTATCTAGACCATTGGGATCAATGGCAATTCCTACTGAATAAATTCTGCCTTGTGCAAATTCAAGAGCAACAGCACTTGATCCATATCTTGTTGGAATAGTTTTCTTCCAGATAAGATTGAGCTCACTATCTAACTTCATAATTATAGATGAATATTCCAAATATTGATAATCCGGAACTGCAACTGCATAAACTGCACCTGAGGGGGCAATTTCAATGTCGTAAATCGATCGATAGGGTGTACTTACACTCTCTCGATATGAATAAGTTGGTTCCATGAGATAATTGTAAAGACTATCTGAATACCAAATTAGACTAACATCTGAGATTGTAAGCTGGACAGTTCCTTCATACATATTGGTATAGTTCATGAATGCTAATGTCGGGGCTAATCCTATAGCAAACCTAAGAATGTCAGTTGGGTCTTCCTGAAATCCGTTTGTGTCTTCGATCATTCCTCCCCAAGCACCTACAAGTTCACTATAATCGAGTCTATATGATTCATAGAGTAAGTATGAATGATGACTTTGATGTGATTCATGTATCTCTATGAAATTATCAGAGGAGTCAATCAACCAGACATACCACTTATAGAACTCGGATGTAAGACTAAAATTCCCAGTTGTTGTTATCCCTGTTGTCACGCCCACATCAACTCGTTGAGGGATTCTATTCAAAGTCCATTCAAATTCCTGTTCGAAATAGATGAAATCATTACACTCCGGTAAATTTGAATCGAGTTCATCATCACTCTTAAAATCAAGTGGTGCTCCAATGGTATGATTCCATGTCAAATACAATCGACTATCATTTTTTCCACTTGATGGTGGTTCATAGTTTGCAATAAAACTAGAGCTTAATCCCTCATCTACTATTGTTTGAGGTTCTGCTAAATGAGGATCTTCAAGGAGTTCTACCTCTTGTATACTGAGATCTGTATTGTTTGGATTATGGCTATCGGATACAGTTTGTAAACAATTCACGCCGCCTAAAAGTGATAATCCCAGAATACAGACAATGAAAAGTAAGCTTAATCTTTTCATTTGATTTTCTCCTCCATTAGATCAATTTCTCTTACCCTGAGTTGAGATAACACAGTTAGTGTGATAATAACGGTCAATAATAGAAAAGCCTGGGTCTCTGTTAGGAACCCAAAGTATAGACTTCTAGTTAATTCTAATCTCACCGTAAACAAAAAGACTATGGCAATAATCAGTACTTTACCGGATAGTCCGAGAAGCTTACAATCCCTTCGCTCATTTTCATAATGTCTATCCATAAATTTCCTACTTACTGCTAATACTCGCATAACTAGTGCTAATAGCAACAATATCATGTACGCTTGCCAAAGCGTAGCAGTAATCAAGCATTGGAATTGATATTGTGGTACGAAAGAATAATTGAACAATTCCATCAAGAATCTTTGCATTCCTATCCATTGATTAAGTCCAATCTCCGGTAGAAATACAATCAATGCAACAACAAAGACCATTACAGAGATGATTAAATCTGCTGCGGATTCAATCCTTGCT
Organism: Candidatus Thorarchaeota archaeon; assembly: GCA_016839245.1. The sequence goes on along the minus strand of JAEOUN010000074.1, from coordinate 12,915 downwards.
CGTTTTCCTATGGCCATGTTCTGATGGTGAAAACTGACTGTGAAGTATCTGATTAGGAAATAAAGAGTCATGAATCCGACTGCTGCTATTGCTGAATAACCCAGAAGTTGCCATTGTTCCTGATATCGCCACCAAGTCTGGAAAACAAGATTATCGAGAAATGTACAAATCGATATAAAAATGCCAATCAGAATGAGCCATCTATACACTCTCTTGGTAGCGAAAGAATACCATTTTGTGAATCTGTCCAATGGTGTTTTCAAGGTTTCATCTTTATCTTCTTTAATCGTTTCAAGAGTATACTTAGCTCGAAATCTTTGGCCTAGAGCGAATGGTAGAGTAAATGCCAATAGATACAAAAATAGAATATCTGAATTGAATACATCTCTTGCTACAAATGCATATCCTATCATCAATCCGATTGCATAGAGAAATGATTTTCCAGATCGATCAGTATAGGTCCATGTGAATACATTCTCTGCATCAAGAAACATCACTATCCGAGTGGCAAAGCGATAGAATATTGCTTGATAGAGAAGCACAATCGAAATAATGATTACAACTTCAAAGATCAGATAATGAGAAATGAAAGCTAGTATCTGACTCAATCCGTAAATTGGTTGTTCTGGTACTTGAATAGGAATATCTGCTTGAAAACCAAGAGAGATTTTTGAACTCCAATTCAATATATTTGGGAGAAAGAATATTGCAACTGAAGCTAATACGCTACTCACAATGAAGTCAATCCGATCTATTGCCCTATCCCGCCTTTCCTTCTTCTCATGTGATAATATAATTCGATTATTTACAAACGCTACTAATCCTACAATTGCGGTTCCACTTCCCATGAGTAGAAGTACAATAGGAAGCATCTCCACGAAGAATGGCACAACCACTGAAAATCCCAATGTGCTAAAGCTCTCTAATCTCAATGGTACCATGATGATAAGACTCAGAACAATGATTCGGAGTTCAGAACTTGAGATATCACAGACAAGTTTTCTTACCGTTATTCTCTTGTTTTCGTCGCTAGCCCGATCAATTTTCTGATTACTCGACTCAGAACTTGTTTCTTGACTCGTACTCACGTTTCGTAATCCCCAAAAAGCTACTCCAGCTTGTTCCAATTTACAACCGAGTTAAGAGATCATCCTTTTGTTTCTTACTCTTTTGTAGATTATATGGGAGATACAAAAACGAATTGATTCATTACTTCAACTCTTTTCGCTTAAATCTTGGTTTAGTTGTGCATGAATTTGCAAAGTATAGATCATCTTTTGTAATACCAATTGTCAATGTTTTAATGATTAGTGGATAGAGAAAAGTGATTCAAGAATTGTTAGCGCAGCTATGTATCGAAATCCGCGCTGTCTTGGAGCAAGTCCCGTAACAAGATCTCTCACTCCCCACTAAAAACCAATTAAATGTTTTATTGTTGAATAGATACACACTATTCTAATGATTACTATGACTACAATTACTGTAGTAGGATAGTATCCTTGCATAACATGATTCCTTTATTGCAAGCTGAAATGTAATCAACTTCTCAAATTAATATACACTCGTTTCTTGATATTTCTACATATCTCGAAAGAATGAAAAGAGAAAATGACGTGGAACCTCAACGAGAGGTTCCATCAATGACCGAAAACTACTCGATGAGCTCAAAGTCTTCTTTTGCGGCGCCACACATCGGACAGACCCAATCATCAGGTAAGTCATCCCATTTTGTTCCAGCAGCTATGCCGCTGTCAGGGTCTCCGATATCTTCATCATAGATCCATCCGCATACCATACATTCGTACTTAGCCATTTATGTATCTCCAACTTTATTCATTTGAATATGGGTGTAGTCTGTAACTATACCACTAATCTGAAGATTATTCTTTTTTATGTTAAAAGGCTTCGGTTATAAACTCAGACGAGGATGGAGGAGTATTATACCCCTACTCATCCCAAGAACTTGTGTCCTCCTCAGATGTATCTTCTGGCATCTCATCTGGCAAGTCATTTGGTTCTGCGTAATCCTCATCTTGTCCTGAGATATCCTCCAAAATCTCAGGTTCCTCATCTTCAGGTTCTTCTTGAACCTGCTCAACATCAGGGACTGATTCTTCGTCTGTCGGAGTTGGTTTTGGCTCAAGAACTTTACGAGACCTTCTGATGAAGAGAAGCTCCATCACCAAAGCAACGAATGGAAAGACAAAGAGCTTGATAATATCCGGAATGCGTTGACCGACGAGACCTCCAGATATCACATCAAAGAGCGCTTGAACGACCAGATATCCTGATGCAAGGAAGAATGTGATGGTCGCAGCTAATTCACTTGATATCTTCCATCTTGTGTCAAGGTGTGCACGGCTTGCCAATGTCAGTCCAACTGAACTCATCGCATAGAGGATAAAGAAGACAGAAATTCCGATATCGACCAAGATTGAAACTAAATCAAGGCCTGCGCTAACTGGTTTTAGGATATTGTACAGGAAATAAGCAACGTAAAGTGATACAAACAATCCAAGGACTGATAAGTTATCTACTGTGACTTTATTGCGTTCCCTAATAATTATTAATCCATTCAAGAAGTTGAATCCAGCTGCTACTAGAGTCCCAAGGATTGCTGCGACAAGAGTTGGCACATCAAGACCGCCGCCAGAACTCCAGTTCCATAAAGTGAGAAAAATCAATGCCCCAAACATTATGATATAACTTAGAATATTGAGTGATCCAAATACAAAATCAACCACTTTGGATCTCTTCTTTATATCGACTTTCTCAGCATATCCCAATGCAGATCTGGATGAAAGATATGCTTGGAATCCTATCCAACCCAAAAATGCAATTCCTATCATCAGGAAGAATACAAGTCCTGTATACCATAGTAGAATGTAGAATACTATACTGATAACCATCCAGATGATTGTATAGATGAAGGATTTTGAATAAGATTCGTCACTAGCTACAAAACGTTGAAGCCCAAGGAGACACATGAATGATGTCAAAAGGAAGAATGTCGGAAAGACACCTCCAATGACTGAAATCAGTCCTCGAGCGAGTTCTGTGAATATTTTTCCAATCTCTCTGAAAAGTAGAGTAAAGATTGCTGAGAAGATGAATATTACGAATAGCCATCTCAATCTCTTAGATTCAAAGAAGAGCTTGAGACCCTTAATAAAACGCGTTAGAACTGGAATTTCCACTTACTAATCCTCCTAAAGTCCTTTTTTGAGTGTCGTAATAGCTATTTATTCTTAAGTATGTAGAGTATTTCTTCTTCGAGGGTTTCTTTTACCGTTGGTTTTTCAACAAGTGTTGCAACCTTATTTCCCTTGGAATCGAAGAATTCAAACCATGGTATTGCAGTTGCTCCCCACTCATTGATTTCTGGCGGAGATGGAGGTACTCTCCATTTGACATCTTTGTTCAATGGATCTGTCTTAATGTTTCCAAATACCATTCCAACAAGATTGTAGTCTCTCTCAAGATGAAGTAAGACTGGCATTGCTCTCTTACAATCTCCGCACCATGATGCACTGAAGATGACAACTTTGAGGTCTTTAAGCAGATGTTTAAGCTCATTTGCTGCAGCCTTATTTATGGAATATTCCTCATAAACTTCCATTACAAGGTCTTGGTCTTTATCGGGAAGTCTATCGATATATCCTTGGATATTAGTCGTACGTTTTTTAATGTCCTCAAAGTCTATCATAATTCATACAACGATGTTTCTTTCTTCTAAAACCCTTCGATGTGGAACTAGATATCAAAAGAATAAAGCTGATAAAGGATTTTCAGGTTTTTTTATTTAAGAACAAGTTGGTGTCCTCTATTGGCAGCTGAGCTATACAAGGCAATAATCGTTGGCGCTCCAAGCGTTGGTAAATCGAGTCTTGTACGACGTTATCAGACAGGTGAATTCAAAGAAACGCATACTGCCACAGTTGCTGCAGATCTTAACGCCATCACATTTGATTTTCCTGAGGGAAGAGTTGTACTTACAGTTGTTGATGTGGGTGGTCAAGAGACCTTTGCAGGACTCCGACACACTTTCTATATGGGTTCCAACCATGTTCTCTTTGTTTATGACATGACAAACAAAGAGACTTACAAAAGAATTACTCCATTATACGACGCTTTGAATGGGAAAATTTGCATTCAAGGTGGGAATCGTCTTGTTGGCTCTCTGGTGGCAAATAAATCTGACTTGCGAGCGGAGGCAGTCATCAGTAAGCAGGATGGAGAGATGTTAGCAAATCTTCTTGACCTTAAGTACTTTGAGACCTCAGCTCGAACAGGTGAGAATGTGTCTGAGGTTTTTTTGTATGCCGCAGGAGAATCGAAACGACTCCGCCATTCTGCATGATTATGCTTAGAAGTAATAAGTCTTCATACATAATCATAGTGTCTGGAGCGATTTGTTCTCCCAATTATCAATTAGGTGAGATTCTGAGATAATATCTCTCAATTGATGGCACATATTGTCAAGTCTAGCAGAAAGAAGATATTTCTTACAGTGCAGTTAAAAAATGCGTTTTATACATAATCATGTCACCACTGGATTCAAAAACCTTACAATGCAACCTGCTACAAGGAATATTATTAAATAATTATCTCCTATTATATGATAATAGTTGTGTATAATTGATGCATGATTACTTGACACGGGATTAAGTAATGATTCGAGAACGCAACTATGGGATGCATAAGGCACGCTGCAGGAGTGGAGGTTAGATTCAGCGATTGCCATTTAGTGACTCTGTTTACAAGGATGTTCCAAAATGCAAGGATGTTCTCGAGCGAATTCTTAAGTACACAGTAGAGGGCGTAGCTATCATTGGAGCTGACCTGAAAGTAGAGTATGTAAATGACCAAGTATGCAGGATTTTTGACCAGTTGCCTGATGAGATTCTAGGTCAATCATTTCTTACATTTGTTCATCCTGAGGACCGCATACCTGTCAAGAGAAGTTTTGATGACCTGCTTAAAGGCGAACCCCACGTTAAGACCACTGAGATAAGGGTACTTCAAAGTGGAGATAGATGTAGATATCTTCAGGTACGAACGTCTATCCTTACAGATGGTGATGAATCTCTCAAGATTCTAGCGCAAGCGTTAGATGTCACTGAAAAACGAAAGACAATTTGTGCGCTGTCTGATTATGAGATGAAGTACTCAACGCTGCTGGAAACAATGAATGAAGGTCTTGGAATAATTAATGATCAAGGAGTCTATGTCTATGCTAATGCTGCATTATGCAAGATGCTTAGTTATTCTAAGACTGAGCTAGTTGGCAAACATGTAGGAGATATCATGCATGGCCCTAGTCTTGACGAAGTCTCTGTAGCAATTCGAGACCGAATAACCGGTAAGTCTAGTCGTTATGGAGCTTTTCTCATTCACAGATCTGGAAGTCTAATTCCTACACAGGTATCAGCATCACCCTTGTTTAGTGAGACCGGCGAATACAGAGGAAGTTTAGCTATTTGCACCGATGCACGGGCATATGAGCGGTTGAAGAAAGATCTTCAGACTGCTAGAAACCGCGCATTATTGTATATTGATCTCATTGGGCATGATATTAGGAACCATCTACAAGAGATTTTACTCTCGACAGAGTTGTTAAAGTATAGAATTGAAGAACCTTCAAGTCTTGACCTTCTTGAAAGCATTACACGATCTGTATCTAGGTCTGCGCATATTATCACTGAGACCAAGACCATCGAGGAGTTAGACGAGCTTCCTCTTCGGGAACGGTCACTGGATATGGTACTTAATGAAACAGTACAGGCTGCGATTCTACTCTATGATGAGGTGACGTTCAATATGTCAATTCAAGTGTCAAAGGCACAAGTGCTGGCAGATGACTTCCTCGAGTTGTTGTTGTCTGATTTATTGTCTCACGCCTGCGAACAATGTGAGGATGGACATCGAAGGGTTTGGATTAAACTTGCAGAGAGTGAACACCAGTTTGAATTGACCATCAGTGATAACAGACCTCTAGGATCCAAGGAGAACCTAAATAGTGTCTTTGATATTGGTAAACGTCTAAGTGGATTACGTTTACATCTGACACGATTCATAGTAGAGAAGTATGGTGGACTTTTCAATATCCTTGACCGAGTTGAAAACGATATGAGTCAGGGAACATCAATCAAGGTCGCATTTCCAAAAGCACCTGAAGTATAATTCTCAAAATATATACAGAGAATTAGACTAATTGGTTGATCTCTATCTTGCATCTAATCACGCTAGATAACTTATTTCTATCAATAGAATGTATCAGTCAAGTTATTCGTAAGAGGAAACGCGTTGCAATATCATAGACTTTTATCAGCTTGACATATGTCGATATTGTTTCGTTGTCTGACCGTATACTTCAAAACCGATAACACTAAAGAAACAACGATGATGTCTTTATGATAGATGATGTTTCTCGAGAAAAATGGACTGCAATCTATTCCTTTCTAATCCTGGATTTTATTCAAATACTCATTGTATCACTTCTCTACCTCGATGATTCTACACTTTTCGTTGTTGGTATTGATTTTAAACGAACTAATCCTCTGATTTCGGTCAGTCTTTTCCTTGGAATATCAATGATGCAAGTAGTGATGCTTTATATATCTGCAATACAGATGCTGCATAGATCTGACCTTTTTGAAATCTACCCCCACTTCGATAAGGAGATTCCGTGGCAGAGAAAATATTCTCGAGACAATATAGTCGCTTGGACACTTGAGTTAGCAAAGAAGAGCGGCGTCACTGTTGACAAGATATACCTGATGGCGTCTCCTTTGCCAAATGCGTACACCTTTAGTCTTCCTTTACTTGGTTCTATTGTTGTGGTTCACAGCAATGTCTTAGATGTACTCAATCAGGAGGAAATCAAAGCAATTGTCGCTCATGAATTAGGTCACATTAAGAATAATGATTCACTCATCACGATTCTTACTCGAATGCCTAGCTTTTTCATCGACATCATCTATCTCTATATCTACGTCAGACTGGTTCTAGCGATTGCTAACTCGCTTTTGATTGATGGCAGTTTGTTTGCAGCAGGAGTTCGAGCTCTGGTCTTACTTGGATTCTTCTTAATGAGTCGTGTCTTGACGTTTGTATCAAAATTATTCATGCAAAAAGCTTCGCGGTCTGCTGAACTAATGTCTGATTATCATGCTGCGTCTGTCTTGGGTCATGAGGCGACCATAAACGGTCTGATAAGACTTGGACAGCGTGTTGAAGCAATTACTGTACTTGTAGATGAAATACGTTGGCTTGAATCGCTAAATTCTGAGAGGATTGGTCCAATCTCTGATATCGAATTAATGCGGATGGTTACCCAATATCCTTTAGATGGAATAGATGAAGGAAACGCAAGAGAGGTTGCGCCATGGGTATTTCTAACGAACAAGCTCAAACATCTCCGTGATGTCTATGGTATTGTGGTTAGTGATGAACAGATTGAGAATGCTGTTCATCCTGCACTTAATGCATTGCGAAAGAGACGTGATGACATAAAACCAGTTTCTGAAACCACAAAAAACCTCCAGGTAGTCGATTGGAGAAATGTTGACCAAGATGGTGATCGACGTCTATCCAATGAAGAATTGATTGAGCTTTTGAAAAAGCTTCGTGGCCAACCAACAAAAATGCTATTCAATATGGAAGTTGGTACAAATTCTCTAATCTTAGATCATCCTGATTTCAGACAAAGAATTCTTTTCATCGCTGATGAATTTGGGCTTTAATCGATTTCATGGAACTCTTCATTGTTTAATCGTGCATCTTCAGCTAAATTCGTTCCTCTAAGGGATGAAATTACTGCAGCGATGATAGTCAAAAATGAAAACATCCATACACTTGCTTGAACTGCTTGACTGTATGCATTTGAGAATACTGGTCCCGATTGAATGCCAAATGGATTATAGGTTAAGAAGAAGGTTCCAAAGACCGTAGTCACAAGTGCAGTTGCAACGGAGAATCCTGTTGTTCGTGATAGGTTCGTCAAAGCACTAACAACACCCATGTATTTCTTAGGCGCAGAGGTCATGATGAAATTACCATTTGCCACACTAAAGAACGATAGACCTGTCCCCATGATTGCTACTCCCACAGCCATGAATAAGATATTGGGAATAGCAAGTGCAAGTACAATCAAACCAGACAATTCACATAATAAGCCCATAACCGTCTGAATTTCAGCCCGTATTCTCTCTGATGCAAAACCTGCTATTGGTCCTGTAAATGAAATCATGATTGGTTGAACCGTGAGAAAAATACCTGTCATTCCTTGATTGAATCCTAAGGCTTCCTGTAGGTAGAAGGGCAATAGAAATGAAACTGGTATCATTGCCATGTAAGCAAGAAGCGCTGAAAAAATACTCGTTGATATTTTCCTATCTGTAAGTACTCCTATACTAATTACCGGCGATTCAAAGGCTCGTTCTCTCAGTACGAACAAGACAAATGCAATGACTACTCCAGCAATCAGTAAAATAGCTGTTATCAGATTGATTGAAGCTGCGACGGTGACATAATAGATTAGCAAAAAGAGGAAACTGAAAAAGAGAATGGATCCCATCATATCGAATTTGGTTTCCTCGACTCTTTCTGTTTTAGGAATAACAAGTTGAACAACAAAGAACCCGACTAGACCTATAGGAATATTGACAAGAAAGATACTTTCCCATCCAAAGAGCTGAGTAAGTATACCCCCAAGGACAGGTCCACTACCAAGTGCTGCTGCGAGAACAATTGAATTCAATCCGATGGCTCGTCCTCGATTTTGCGGAGTTGTAAAATATGTGACGATGGCAAGCCCATTTGCGGTAAGCATTGCTGAGCCCAGTGCTTGAAATACTCGTGATGCAATCAGCATCTCTAGATTAATGGAAAATGCGCAGAGAAATGATCCCGAGATAAAAATTAACATCCCTAGCTGAAATATTCCCTTCTTTCCATATCGATCTCCAAATTTGCCCATTAATGGCATTGCTGATGTCATAACAAGGAGATATGCAACTACTACCCACTGGATTGCATCCATAGATACTCCAAAGGAATCCTCGATAGTAACCAAGGATACATTAACAATCGATGAATCAAGTGCACTTAGAAAGACGCCAAAACTAGTAGCTGCTACTACTCCATAGGGACCAGGAAGGCTATGCGAGTCGTTCTCTGGTGTTGTTGCTCGTAGAGTCATGTTTGGCATCATCACATGTTGCAGTTGTTTTGTTCAATGAGAACTCCTTCTGTCCGTTACCTTATCCTTAATTGTTCTTGCGGTGTGGCTCACTGTCATCAGAGATACCAAAAATGTTTTTTCGTAACGAGTCTGTTCAGTACTTATGCCTGATTGGAACGCGCTAATGAACGATGCAAAGCTTGATGTTGAATCGGGAGTGAAAGCCTGGACAACAACTATCAAAGACATGCTGGGAAGTAACATCGTTTATGCATATGCAAAAGGTTCAGCTATGAAGAACTGGGATACACCTATCGATTATGTACCAATTATCAGTGACTTGGATATACATATGATGCCAAAAAATGACTTCTCGCTTTTGAAGTTTTCAAGTCTTGATTTTGATCTATCTATTGCTATCTCAGAAAAATATGAATCCGCTTTCAATGAAATGCGTCCAAACGCACTCCATATTCCGCGAAGTCAAGTTATGTCAATAGAAGCACTTCGGCAATCAGTCGATTATATTCCTCCGAGGAGAGAAGACATCCGAATGCTTTTCGGAGCGTTTCCAGATATGTCCTGCCCCTCCAATGATATAATTCGCCAGATTGATTTAACGAAAATCCTTGATCTTGAGGAATATGTACTCAGAATTCCATATAGATTACTGGACAGGACTGGTCTAGATTATTGGAGTATTATTCGTGAGCTGACTTATCGAGTATCGCCAACTCCGATTCGACTCTTGACGCAGAATGAAGATAATCCTCTTGAGGTCTGGTCGTGGAATCGTACTCATGTTGTAGAAGAACTTGAGCATAACAATCTCAGTTCTATTGCTAGTAACTATCAGGACTTCTATCGTAATGGATGGAACCTCTTTCTCTCTGGTTTTACAGATAATGAGGATTTTAGAAAGACAATTAGAGGTGGATATTACACACTAAGATTATGCTTACAAGAAGCAAAGAAGATGACAGGATGATTACTATTTGTCTATAGTTCATAACCAAACTCACTGGCCGCATCTTTGGTTGCTGTTAATATTTGATCTTGCTCTTTATCAGTATAGGAAGTACGATAGTAGGATGGTCGTTTAAGAGTAGCGCAGTAGTGTTGCTTGACTTTTCGAAAACTCTCCTTTTCTACTGAAATGTGATTCAATATCTGATCAATGACTTCACTTGGTCGGTCGCATAAGTCCTCATATCTGAAAACATGGACTGCTTGTGCAAGATTCTGATTTTCTGTTAATTCTTTATGAACAAAGTCATACACTGAAGCCCAATAGAGTGCCCATCCCTTAACATAGGTGGCCTTGTTGTTCCAGAGTTGTCGGACTTCTTTGACAAGGTCATAGTTATCTAAATTGATACAAACTTTTTCAGAACCAAATTCACGATGACCAATTAGCTTAGTCCACTCAAGAAGTCTTGGATCCTCTGCTTCCATTTGTTTGAAAATTGCATCCTGCTTTGCAAGTGAAGCAATGTGGTCAAATGGATTCCTAATCATCAAGACAAATTTAGCATCCGGGAACAACTTGAGGAGATATTCCATCCGTGCAACACTATAGTTATTCTTAGCAAGATAACGAGAAGCATGTTTGTTCAGGAGAAGCTTCTTAATATTCTCACGGTAAAATCTCTCAAATTTTGGATTGGATGTTTTTGAATCAAGAACATTTGATAATGACTCATCAAGTGCGTTCTCGAAAAATTCCTGCCATAATATCTCCTCTACCGCTTCTGGGCTGTCCTTGTTTACCAATAGCCCATCTTTGTGCAATCGCTCTGAAGGTTTGGTCATGATTGGTACTTTATCTGCAAGTTTCTGAATCCAATTTGGAGCATAGGGTATTACCATGTGCAAATATCGGTGCGTTGCAATATCGATATGTTGGCTTAGCATCTCCAATACAACAGTTGTACCTGAACGTGCAAGACCTGTGATATAGATTGGTGCAGTGATGTTAGATTTTTTAATATCAGTTCTCATCCACGATGACTCAAGTCTATGCAAAGTAGTTGAGGCATAAGGTGTATCATGAACAAGTTTAGCCAAGTAGAACATAGGTGCTGGAAAGATGAATTCACCGCTCTTGTTGATTCGTTTTATTTTCAACTAGCCTTTCCACGCTCCATTGGTTACTAGCTATTTTGTATCTGGAATATCCTTCTGAAGAAATCCTAGTTCTTGTGCTTTCTTAATTATTTTAGTGACAGATTCGTCAACAGTTTCCTTATCGGTTTCAACAATGAGATCTGGTTCAAGAGGTTCTTCATATGGGTCATCAATTCCAGTGAAGTTCTTTATTTCTCCAGCAATTGCCTTTTGATAAAGACCCTTTGGATCTCTCTGCATGCACACTTCTAGAGGAGCTTTTACATACACCTCGTAAGTATTAGGAATTGTTTCTTTTGCATATGCTCTGGTTTCTCGATAGGGAGAGATTAATGCAACAACGACAATGACGCCATTACGGGATAGTAATTTTGAACAAAATATCACGCGGCGATTATGTTCATTTCTGTCATCTTTTGAGAAGCCTAGGTCTCTACTCAATCCTTTTCGAATTTCATCGCCATCCATCAATTCGATATATCTAGTCGATTTGAATGTTTCAGCAAGTTTCTGTGCAATTGTTGTCTTTCCAGATCCTGATAATCCTGTTAACCAAATGCAAAATCCTTTGTCCATTATTAATTACTCCTCAACAAACGGGTGTTCATATTTTAAGATTGTACTAGCCACTTCAGGACGCATCATGTCACTAGAAGGCACCTCACCATTTTCTAGCATTGCTCTAATTTTTCTTCCCGCAAAATTAACAATATCATCACCAGAATGAGGACATACCCTATCATTTGCAATACTATTGCATCTCTTGCAGTAAAAGAACGATCTGAACATTACTGGTATAATCCCAAGATCTGGATATTCGTCGAATATCTTGTGCGCATCAAAGGGTCCATAATAATCGCCAACTCCTGCATGGTCTCGTCCAACAATAAAATGTGTACAACCGAAGTTCTTTCGCATGATTGCATGGTGGATTGCTTCTTTAGGTCCTCCATAACGCATCTCTGTATGAAGGACAGCCATTGTGGCAGAAGTTTCTGGATAATAATTGTCCATTAATGCCTTATATGATTCAAGAATGACTTCATCTGTGAAATCACCTGGCTTCTTTTTGCCAATAAGTGGATTGATGAATAATCCATCAACAAGACTTAGAGCTGTCTTCTGCACATATTCATGACCTAAATGAGGTGTGTTACGCGTTTGGAACGCAACAACTGTCTTCCACCCCTTTTTTACGAATAGTTCACGTGTCTGTTTCGGAGTCAGTGTATACTCAGGGTATGGATTACCTATATCATTTAGAAGTGATATCTTTCCTCCAATGAGATTGTTCTTCATTTCTTGGATTTTCTGCACACCTGGATGATTTACATCTTCAGTCCCAAACACTGATTTCGCATAATCAGCCTTGTCATATGTGTAGATATCTTCAACATCCATCTTCGCGATTGGTGTTCCATTGTAGATAATACCAATTGAATCACCTATTTTTATTCCTGCAATTTCAGTATCATCCGCATCAAAGACAATAGGGATAGTCCAAGCTATATTATTCGCGAGTCTTCCTTTTCGTAAAACACTTTCAAAATCAGTCCTAGTTAGAAAACCTTCTAATGGACTGAAAACTCCTTGAGCTATGTTGT
>JAEOUN010000073.1 GCA_016839245.1 Candidatus Thorarchaeota archaeon | reverse complement strand
TCTTACGAAGAAAGTAATTGAAGGCTATGGAGGAACAATTCAGCATAATCAGGATGACGCGAAGAGGGGTACATCTTTCACAATTCTACTTCCATCCAAATAGTGGATATGACTGCAAGATTATAGAGGGATATGTCTAAGCAGTTTAAAAAAAGTCTTTGGACTTATTTATACCTAGTATTGATGATGAAAATAATATTTTAACACCTTAGAAAACTTTTACAGTAAATGATGCTGTATCTAAGGCGATGCGTGGATTCAATGGGATGATAGTACCTTGAAAACATGTGCAAGTTGCGGAAAAGCAAATAATCCAACTCGAAAGTATTGCCTTCGATGTGGAAAGCCACTCTATCAAGATAAGGAACCAAAACGGCCAGTATCTCAACCAATCTCAACTGATGAGCAGAAGTTCAATGGAGCTGTTAAACAACTTGAAGAAGTGATTACTCCAGACAATGCTTCACAACCAACAACTCCTAAGGTCACAACTGATGATAAGTGGGTAAAACCAAGCGAAATCAGTAGAGATAGGGTTAGGACTACCTCTTCTACAATGGGCAAATCTGAGATGGAAAAAGCCAAAGAGGCTTTTGCAAGGGCTGAAAAAGTTGGAATTGTTGAGGAGAATGGGGAGATTGTCGAAACAAGGATGGTCAGAGCAAGTGAAGTCCAAGAGCTTATGGAAGGAATCTCAAGACAACAAGAAGTAGCAACTCATGTAATTCAACAAGAGCCTGAACATCCTCTACCTGTACAGAGAGCAACTCCGATAAGTGTTCCAGAAAAACCTCCTACTGCAACAATACCGCAACCTCAGGTACCAACAGATACTCAAACCCAAGTTCCACCAAAGGTCGAGGTATTTGAAGAACCAAGAAGCATTCCCCCTATGGAAAAGAAAATGCCTACATCATCAATTCAAGACAAACCCATAACACTACCACAAGAACCACCTGTTGCGGAACAAGTCACAAGATTAGCACCAAACGCAATTGATACAGCATCATCATTGAAAGCACCTATACCTGAGCTTGATCAAATCATCTCTGAAATTTCAAGTCCTGATTTTCTGCAAGATCAAGTCATTAGGGAAACTGTCGATGACCTGACTAATCTCTATAAAGAAGTGAAACACTACGAAACAGATCTTCGATCAACGAGCGGCCGGCTTGAAAAAGAGGCCAAGGAATGCTGGAACAAAGCAGAAGTTAAACGAATTCAGTTTGAGAGCTTGGAAGAACAACTCCGCTTAGCGAAGCAGGAATGGTCTGATGCTAGTAAGGTGTATCAAAATGCCGATAAGCGAAAAAAGGATGAAATTTCATCGAGGGAGAAACACATCAAGGATCTAGAGAAAAAAATCAGTAAGACAGAAGATAATATTAGAAAGCGGATAAAAGACCTTGAAAGAGAACGAGAAAAAAATGAACAGCAAGAATGAGTGTCCATTGTTGCAGAATTGAAAAGTCTTCTCCAAACACAAGATTATCTATCATGACCAAGCTCGGACTCTTTGAGTGGATAAAATAAGAGCCTGTTGAGGTCATAATACATCTCAAGAGGCGAGTCGATGTGAAATCTGTTGTGGCGGCTATTGATCTATCAAAGTCTAAGAAGAATGCGGTGAGAGAAGCATGTGAACTTATCGGAGGGATTGAAGATATTGATGTCCCTAGCCGCGAAGTCGCCATAAAAGTAGGAGTTTTTTTTCCAGAGAGCGGATGGTATTCCACAATCGAAACAGTTGATGGCATCATCAAGACATTCAAACGAGCTCCAAAGAAATACTTGGTAGAAACTGACAACTACCAAGGTACTGGAACAGAGAGATTGAAAGTGTGGGAGAACCTATTCTCCGATACAGTGATTCCTGTCAATCTATCAGATGAAATAGAAACAACCACTATTAATGTAAAGAATCCCTTGAGAAAAGTCACTATTGATTTAGCAAAACTCGTATTAAAACCACGAGTATTTGTTGACACTCATGTGATGAGAACTTATGCGAGAGGTAGTATCCTCAAGAACCTTTTTGGCCTACCACCAACAAGAAAAAAAGTCCAATATCATAAGAGTGAGATTTTCTTCAATCTACTTACAAGCCTCTATGAGGCAATTGGTGGTATAGATTTAGCTGTACTTGATGCCACATACTTTTCACAATTCTTTAAGGGAAAAGCTGCAAGAGTCAGATCAAACTTCATTTTTGTTGGACGAGACGCAGTTGCTGTTGAAGCACTTGGATTGCACCTTGCAGGTATTAAAGTGCAAAAGAATGATTTAATCCAGGCGTTTGTAGATAAGAAACTAGGCGTGGGAGATTTGGATAGAATTGATGTGATTGGAGTATCATTGGAAAAGCTAGAAGCCAGATTCGAAGAGATGCGACATAGATTAGAGTCAGAAATTTCGCAGAAACCAGATCCGTGGTCAGCGTCAAAAGCAATCGATGGTCTCATTCAAGGAGGGTATTTCAAAACTGTAGAAAAGAGATCGTTTTCAGATATTGTATCTGAACTTGAACAACAAGACCCAAGAGCAAAAGGCAGAGAGAAGATGATCTATGCCACTACGAAACGACGTATGGAAAAAGGCAAGTTACAAGGTGAGAGAACTGATAATGGATGGGTGTTCTGGGGGACTAGGTAGTATTAATTACGCCACAAGCATCAAAAAAACAAGATAAATTAGTGTCTGAAGAATTGTGAGAGGAACACCAATTTTTGCAAATTCAAAAAAAGTCAGTGTAGTATCTTGTTTCTCTGCGTTTTGAATGATTATCACATTGCTAGCTGCTCCGAGAATGAGCATATTTCCAGCTATTGTACTTCCTGCAGCAAGAGCCATCAATTGTGGAATAGAGGATCCTGTTGTATTGAGAATGGGCAAATATAATGCAACGAGAGGTACATTGGATATCAATTGACTAAAGAAAACACCAATGAGTAAAATGATGGGGACTGCTGTAATGTCCAACGTTAGAGTTTCAATAAGATCTTGAAAGAATCCACTCTGCCAAACGCTAGCCATGAGTATAAACATAGAAGCAAAGAACAAGAGAGTAGACCAATCGACCTCGCGGATAATCGTGATTCGTTGTCTACTAATAATTAAGATTGGAAGGCAGGCAATGAGAGCAATAAAGGAGAGGTTCAACTCGACTAATGGAAGAAAGAGTCCAAAACAAATTTTTACTGTAATGAGAATGATGATAATACCAAGGGCAAACTTTGAGAGTGTGATCAGCTGATTATCTTCTTGAGAGTTGCCATCATTAGTTATCGTGATTTGATGAGTAAATTCTCTTCTATAAAACAGCCTTAAAATGACAAAAGCAATTCCTAGTGAAAGAACAGAGGGAAGTAGAAGGTATTGCATGAACGAAATAAAGGGATTGACGAAAGAATCAGAATTAGCAATGAGAAGGTTTTGAGGATTACCAATGGGACTAAGTACACTTCCTGTGGTGACAGATACGGCCAGTGTCATCAACAACAATTTTGGTGAGATACCTTGTTTCTTTGATATACTCAGGACAACAGGAGTTCCAATAATCGCCAAGGTGTCATTCATGAGTATTGCTGAGAAGAAACCTATAGGGAATAAGATGAGAAGAACAAGTCGATTCACACTATTGGCTCTTCTGAACAAGCGATAGGATAGTCTATTGAGATATCCACTACGTTGCATTGCAACTCCGACTACAAACATGCCAAAGAGAAAAATCATGACATCGATATTAATTGAGTATAAAGCGTCTATTGGTGAGATTTGACCTGTGACTAGAACCACTATTGCTCCGAGAGCCATTGCCTGCCAGATTTTCACATTGAACTGACCTACCTTTCGAAGGATGATCAATATGAAGACGAGAACTAGTGCAATAAGCGGAATCCAAGAAGTCACTGCCAAAGAAACATCGGGTCACATTCATATTTATTTGTCTTATAGAGCAATCTATCTAGCCAACTTGTCTTGCCCTTTTTGTTGAGTTGTCATTGAAAATTTGAAGAACCTGATATTCTTGCATAGATGCGATATATATTATCAAGAAAATTATTGTAACCACTATCATGAAAAGCCTGTGAACAATATGAATCAAATAAGTTACAGGACCTTTCTACAACGGATGAGAAAGATTGCAGAGCGTGCCCTTGCGTATTATGGATTGAACCAAATAAGGCCAAAATTCATCAACTATAGTGGTAATGGCCTATACCAAATTGTTGTGCCCACAGGCAAGCCAATACCTTCAGGGACATATACGCTAAGATTGCACCAGCCAAATTATATGAAATCTGAATACATTAATTCCGAGATGGAATGGCTCTCAGCAATGAACAAAGAAGGACTCGCTACTCCAAAACCCATTCGAAATTTAGATGGAAACTGGTTGACAAGTGTAGATGGAGGATATAATGTTCCTCAAGCAAGAATATGTACGATAATAGGATGGACTGATGGAAAATTATTACGCAAGTCCATCCATGCAGGGCACTTCTATTCTCTCGGAAAGATAATTGCCAGAATTCACAATCAGGCAAAGGTCTGGAAGCCACCAAAGGGATTTGCAAGACCTCATTGGGATTGGAAGGGACTCTATGGTGACGGATTCGATTATGGTATAGCAGCACAAGATGCTAGAACTGCTATACCCAAGATTCATCAGAGTGCATTCGGTGAAGTAATTTCAAGAGTCCATGAAGTAGAGGATAATCTAGGCAAAAGTAGAAAATACTATGGACTCATCCACGCAGATCTGGCATTTGGCGACAATATAGTAATCCAAAATAATGAAGCGATTCCTTTTGATTTCGATGATTGCGGTTTTGGTTATTGGATTTACGATCTTGCAATCGCATTAGCCCACTATATTTTTGATACCAATGATATGTCTTTAACAATGCACGATGCGCTGATCAAAGGATATCAGGAAATAATTTCAATAGAGAAACAGAGTCTGGAATATCTTGATCTCTTTATAGCCGCCCGTTTTGCTCAACTTATGTTCTTCTTTCAAGGAGTTGCAATTCGTCATCCTCAGAGTAAAAATGAAGCAATGAATGAAGTCAATAGCAATGCGGAATATTTGAAATTGATGATTAAAAAGATGCATAATAATGGCAGTCTATGAAGACCCTGTCGTATTCTAAAAGTGATTCATATCTTGCATAATAGGATGATTATACTTTGGAAACCATACTAATACCGTAATTCCTTCTTCGGGATGTTCCTCTATTCTATTAGCTATTCGAATCCAGCCTTGATATTTCTCAATTAATGCATGGCATATACATAGACCGATGCCTGAGATTTTTCCGTTGATATTATTACCATTATTCTTTATTTCTGAGGGGATTCCAAGACCGTTATCATCTACACTAAGTAGGTATCCATCATTGTCTTCTTCTAGTGTCAGCCAAATTTGCTTTTCTTTCTGGATATTTTGTTTCAATACATTTTGGAGTACATTTTCTAAAAGATGTGTGATATATTCATCACATATGATGGCAGCCTCATCAACCTGTATATTTGCATTAACAATAACACCATTAGATGATTTGACTAGATTATAGAGCGCAGATCTAAGGTAGGCATCAAGATATTCGATCTTTAGTGGTTGAGAAGCATAATTCTCCAAAATTTCTGTCCGAAGAATAATACTCTTACAACTAGAAATAGAATCTATTATATTTTGAACCAGTTCAGACCTAGTTGATTTATTGATAGTCTCTCCAAGTAACTCTGCTGAAGACATTATTATCTGAAGTTTGTTGGAGATATCATGTCGTAAAAGATCGAGATAGAGTTGAGCCTTCTGGGCTGGTTCAATACCTTGATCCTTTTTAGATATATCAACGCCTGTATTCTTAACGAGACTTAATAATGCTACAGGGTCGGCATCCTTGTTGGAAAGGATGAAAGAGGTTGTTTTGATAGATAAGGTATCTCCTGTTATTGTTCTAATTGAGCACTCAGCTTGATTTGCAAGTTGTGTATCGATACAGCATTTGATACTTTCCAATAATTGTGGATGATCTTGTGGTAAGATGAAATCAAGAACACTTTTGCCAACAAAGAAATCCTCTGATTGAGAACCAAAAAGCTTCGTAGCGCTCTCATTAACCATTAATATTCGACAATCAAAATCATACAAACACATCGGATCTGAAACTGATCTCACAAAGTCCTTACTAATAGGACATAAAGCATCATATAGAACCGATGAATTGAATTTTTCTGAATTTATCTGGGGCATTAAGAATTTTCCACTCCAATAAGTCGCGGCCGGATTTAATTCAATATAAGGTTTGTTATAAGACACCAATATTTTAATTAAAGTTTGTTTAAGGAATATTATTATTACGTTAAAGGTTTGCTGGGACAAGCCTTAATAGATGTGTGAACATAAAGAAAATGTGTGATTCAACTTGTTAGAATATGAAACTGACACAATAAAGGGAATTGATCTCCAGAATAAAACCAACAGACCTGTCAAGAGAGTTGAATTTCTACATAATAAAGATCGAGTCAGTGCAATGCATCATCCAGCGAGACTTCAAATTCTGCAGATTCTAAGGGAGGGAATAGATGACACCATAACCACTGAAACATTTGATAAAGAAACTCGTGAGAGAGTGATTCGTCAACTAGTCATCAAACGAAATGCCCTATCAGTGAATGAAATCATCAAGATATCAAAGGAAAAAAAAGAATTCGAACCTCTAACAAAAAACCAGCTTTACCACCATATACCTGAGATGGTGAAAGCAGATCTTATAGAATTATATGGCGTTTTAAGAAAGGGAAAACGTACAACTGACTACTACAGACGAACAGCTGGCAATTTTGTAACATTTGGTCTTCACTATGAGCCGGATAAGTATAGAGATGCAGTTAAAAAAAATAGAGAAGAATCGTTAGCACTCTTCAATCTTAACCTATCGGAATCAGACAAACAGAAATTCTTAGATCTTGCCATTCAATCAGAGCTAATGAAACTAGAGGGAGCAAAGGCTGTTGAGAAATTGGTTAGTGATGATATTGCTGAGAATAAAGCAGTTGAGATGCTTGAATGGTTTCTATGGGTATATGCCACTGGAAAAGAAGAATATTGTGATCTTCTCAAACAAGTGAGAAAAATCATCTTTGGAAACTCAGAATGAGATAGAATCCTCTATGATAATTAAAAATGAAGTTTATCAACACATTCAACCTATTGATGAAAGATGAATCATATGATCTCGTTAAGTCGGTGGCAAGTGAAGATTGGACTAGTACTATTTTGGTGTGTCACAATTTTCACCCCTCTAATTATAATGCCTAATTCAATTTCATTTGACTCTGGAAATGGTTGGTTCATTGAACCGATGTATGTCTTTTTGTTCGGAACCTATAACCCACCAGGAGGAGCTGAGCCATCAGGATGGTTAACAGGACCAGTATACGTACTCTCTGGTTTCATGTTCTTATTCCTCTTTATAGTCTATGCACTATTGGTCACCAATTATTGCAATAAACCCAATACTCAACGAGGACCTATTGTAGTTGGTTTGATTAGTTTACTAATCCCTGCTTTTCTTGCAGTAATGATTGTTCCATTTGATGCATGGCAGAGTGGATTGTATGTGGGTCCATTGCCATTTCAATTTATAATCGGTCTAATTCTGATGCAGGTGGTAAAAAGAGGGATAGAAAAACCAAAGGACGAGCTTTTAGATAAGAAATCCTCGTGGTGGAAAGAGAGCCAAGACAATCCTAGTACTCAGTGACCTCTCAGAGTTTATTTAGTTTCAGATTAACTAGGATTCAGTGGTAGAATCATGTCATGGGATGATGACGATGAATCTTCAGAATATCCAAGACGAGGAAAGTATGGAGACCCAACGCCAAGGTGCGCATGGTGTGGAAAACCGGTTGATTTTGGAACTCGATGTTGTATTGGAGGATCATTCAATCGATACTATTGTTCCTATTCTTGCCGCGCAGCAGGAGATTTCTATGTCAATGGCGCATGTTCAGGTATAATGATAATTGCTTTGATGATTTTTCTAGTATGGATGTCTCAGGTAATTCCAACATCTTCGACATTTGCAGGACTTTTAGTATTCTTTCTAGCTCTATTCACTATGTGTGGACTACCAACGTGGTCATGTCTTATTCTTGGTTATATTGAACGAAAGAAGGAAGATCACATATAGACGATTTCGAAAAAGAATAATTACAGAAACAATGGAGCGAAGAGTGATTGCGAAATAATTCCGATGATTTATTTTGATTCAAGTAGGACTATTCATTGGTAGTATAGATCACTGATGGTGTTCGGATACATGAAAAATGAAAGATCTTCTGAATCACCGTTTAATTATGAACCAGGAAGTTTTGGAGGTTCCTATCGACATTGTCGATGGTGCGGAAAAGAAACAAGAATTGGGCAGATCATATTTTTCCCCTCCTTAGGTCGTAATTACTGTTCTCACACATGTAGGATGGCGGGAGAGTTTTATATCCTAGTCACTGGAGCAATACTGTTTCCCTTGTTTACTACATTCGCGCTCTCAATGTATCTCATAGGTCATCCAATGTTTCCTCTTGATGGAGTGATATTCCTCGCCATTATCTTTGGAGTGATCCCATCACTATGTTGCTCAATGCAGGCATATTTGGGATGGAAAGAACGAAAGAGGATGGTAGTAAAAGAATAATTTTAGAAGAACAATGAAAACAAGAGAGCGAAGGGAAAAAACTCTATTCAATTAGTAATCTAAAGATATGATAAAATTGTTATGCAAGTTAAGTATAATATGGCTGCTTCTATTCAAAGGAGGTGTGTGTATGAAAACATGTATTATGTTTGAATGGGATACTCCAAAAGATGAGAATCGGTGGAAAGGCTATTGGGATCATTCTCAGAAGACCTTACCTTATATTGAAAAGAAGAAGAAAGAAGAGGTAATCAAAGACTATAGCTTCTGGTCAGACAATTCAGGTCATGTTGTCTTTCTTATGTTCTTTGCAGATGAGAATAAGTTCGCAAAACTATGGGGTGATGAAGAGTTTCAGAGAATGGCGAGTAAAGCGACCAGCTACTACGATAATACTCGGGTACGTATAATGCGACCATCTTCCACAAGTCCATCGTAAATACAAGACAAGAGAACGTAATTCCCACCTTTGAAAACAAAGGGTAGATTAGATAAAGCGAGAGTAGTAGAGAGATTGGTTAGTGATGAATTAAAAACTTAAAGGCCATAGAGATGCTTGATTGGTTCTTGTGGACATATGCAGGTGGAAAAAGAGAGTGTTGTCAACTCATGGAGGTGGCCAATCTGGAGGGAGAAGTCCTGAGAGCGATTTTAATAACTCCTTTGTCTGTTTGTTGTCATTTCTACAATTCTCCCAGGTTTCCTGTTCAAATAGTACGTTTTCATTATCTCTAATTGAAAAGGATAGCAGAGCAGTATCAGGAAGTGCTGTTTCAGAGCAATTCTTCAAGTCCCAAATCTTCTTCTCAATCAGCTCCTGTATAAACAATGACAACTTGTCAGGTGAAAACTCAATTTCTCTCTTTTTCGCCACCTTAGATTCTTCACTGGAATCAAGCGGTGTGCCTTTTGGTACTTTCCAATGTATAATCTTTTCAGATGATATGATGATTCTGAGACGAGAATGAAATGCAGTGTGTCCAGATCGGTACTCAAATGTGAAGTTCGCTAAATCAGTTTTCTCTTTCAGCAGATGTTTCAGGTAATTCTTCAACTCTTTCTTACTATAAGTCACAGATTCTTGCCTCATGGTCTTTGGGTTTGTCGATACTAAGTTTGAGAAGTAACATGCATTATAAAGTATGTGAGAGTGATTTAAAGAAAAACAAGAGAACGAAGAAAAACTGAAAGAGCCCATCTTCGTAAAACTGTGTGTATACTAGATACAGCAGTGGATAACTTCGAATCCGACTTACTCGGACTCCTTCTGAAGGCTTAGTTTCAACTATCTAGTACATCCTTTTGCCAGTGATGAGGTTTATTTTCAAGATATATTGATGACAATTGAGTGATTTGATGAATTCTTTGGACAAGTGGCAGGTAAAATTCGGATTAGTTCTTTTATGGATCATAACAATTCTGACACCATTAGTGATTCTTCCTACAACACTCACTTACGAATCAAATATGGGATGGGAAGTGGATAGAATGTACTTGTTTATCTTTGGAGCATATGACCCATCTGGAGGAAGTGGGCGAACAGGATGGATTATTGATCCGATGTATTTGCCCTATGCAGCCATTTTTTTATTGTTCTTCATAATCTATGCACTTCAAGTCACATCTTATTGCGTATCACCGACTATCAAAAGATGGGTAATCATTTCTGGCATTCTCAGTTTGCTCATTCCAGCGATTCTTGCAGGAATTTCGTATCCATTTGGAGCAATACTGGATGGATCCTATGCGGGACCATTACCGTTCCAATTCATAGTTGGTCTTATCGTCATGCGGCTTGCAAAAGTAGGGATAAAAACCCCAACGGACGAATTACTAGAGGAGAAACCACTATGGTGGGAAAAGGACCAAACGGATTCTGATGTGGATGGAAAGAACGAAAGAGGATGGTAGTAGAAGAATAATTTTAGAAAAACAATGAAAACAAGAGAGCGAAAGGAGCGATAGAGATTTATCCAATGATTGTTTCAATTGTAAATAGGTCAGGAGAATGGGAAATAAACAGGGAATGCTTCATCTTGGTCTGGAAAATAAGGCTAAGATTATTACATTCATAATTGCCATTGTTGCACTCTTCACTCCATACATGTTCCGCTATTCTTGCGATTCCTATGATGGGATCTATGTGTTAATGATGATGTCTCTGACTTGGGTACATTATTCCAATGCGAGTCCATTCTTCATTTTCTGGCCATATCTGATAGTAAACAACCCAATCAACACTCTGCTTCGTTTTTGGTTTGTCTTTGAGATATATCGATGTTATATCAGGAAATCAACAGCACGTCGTGCTCTGTTTATCGGAGGGATTAGTGAACTTTGGCAACTTAGCATCATGCTGTTTCACGTATGTCATGGCTTGTTATATGGTGTAATCCTAATAGATGGTGTTCCAATACCACTGCTACTTATTGCCGGAGCCATAATTTTGAAAGTAGTTAGAACTCCAAAATCGATTGAATTATGGAATGAAGAGAGTAGTGAGAGAACATCTACTGATGATTTTCTTTCTGGATAATTCAACATAAAACAAGAGAGCGAAGAGGGAAGAGCATCCCTCTTCGATAAACTTAGGACAGACTAGATACAGCGGTGTATCACTTCGGGTCCGACTTCTTCGAACTCCTTCTTTGACACCCACATCTTCTGGAATGTCTTGAGTGAGCCGAGAATGCTTCCACCAATCCAGACAGAGTACTGTCTCTCAGGAGGAGCAATGATTCGGACTTCGATGTTCTCTGGGACTAGTTCGGTGATCTCCTTGTGGAGCCTCTCCTTGAGTCCTGGGAACATAGTTGAACCGCCTGACAACACAACATTGGCATACAGGTCACGTCGCAGGTCAACGTCACAGGCCTTGATTGACTCGACAATGTGCTCATCGAGCGGAATAGTATCAAGACCTATGGCACTTGGATTAAAGAACAACTCAGGAGCTTGGAACCTCTCTGCACCAATTGTAATTACTTCACCATCAGGCAGCATATAGGGTTTGTCAACTCCAGCCTTGTCAGCGACTGTCCTCTCCCGCTCGGGGTCAAGAGCTACATAACATAGCTTCTCCTTGATATCTCGGACAATCTCTTTCTCTGCACCACTGACAAAAGTGTAACCTCTCTGCCTAAGTAGCCTGCGGAGGTACTCGGTGATGTCTCTTCCAGCCAAGTCGATTCTTCTGATGGCGTGATTGATTGAGAAACCCTCATAGATTGGTACTATGTGAGTCACACCGTCACCAGAGTCGATGACCAAGCCAGTTGTTCGACCAGATGCGTACAGTGAGAGCACTGCCTGCGTGGCAACATATACTGCTGGCACTCCGAAGTTGTCAAACATGACGGAGGCCATGCGCTCTCTGTTCTCTCTGGGATTGAATGGTGCCTCTGTAAGAAGCACTGGATTCTCACTTGGATCAACCTTCAAGTCGTTATAGAATGTGTAACTCCATATCTTCTCGATGGCATCCCAGTCTTCAATTTTTCCGTGAGCGATTGGGTAGACCAGACGTAGGACACCACGAAGGTTGATAGCCTCTTCACCAATGTAGTAGTCACGTGTGTAGTGATCAACATCAGTCATGATTGATTCATATCGGGGATATCCAATCAATGTAGGCCAGACACTGCGTGGCTGATCTTCGCCGGCGTATCCGTTCTTGCTCAAACCTGTGCCGTTGTCGATGACAATCGGCTTTGCGCCAAGAAACTCGTCTTCAGCCATTTTTCGGTCCTCATTTTTTGATATTTATATGACAAGTCTAAAGGAATAGACTTACCTTGGTGGAACTTTGAAAGCTCCGCACTATAATTTCGTTCGTCCAGATTGTATTTAAGGATTCGTCGGACGGCATCAAATATCTTCGAAAAGTATCTAATATATGTATATTATTATGTGTTTTCAGAGCGTTTTTTGCCATTTCTAGAACATTATCTTAGATAAGTATAAAAGGAAAGTACAAGAGATTACTAGCTAATATATCCGCGTATGGTGCAATAGGATGCTTGAGAGAAGCCTCGAGGATGTCATTCGTGAAGAGATTGAAACAGTCAGAGCACGACGAATCATCTTGGACCAACTTGAGGGAGGTCTCAAGACAGGAGCTGAATTGCGAGAAAAGATTGCCACAGATACAAAAGCTCAGATGGTCTTGGAAGGAGCAAGTAAGAAAGAGATTGAAAAGGTCGAGATTACAAGCCCGAAGTTGTATCATAACACGAAACGGTTGGAAGAACTTGGAATCGTTGTGAGTTGGAAACAATCTCAATACCGCCTATTTGAACTTGAACCTAGAGCAATTCATGCGGTTCGCCGTGCTTTAGGTATCACAAAACCACTATTGTATATTACTTCGCTAAGTCGTCCTGAGGATCAACGACCCTTTGTCCAGTGGTTGACAAATAATCCTTATTTCAATCCAAGAAAATTGCTAGTCTTTGTTGAGGCACGGCATTGGACACGAGGCGTATCCAGGATTGTTGATAGATTCATTCCTGATGAGGCATTTAGAAGATGGACAACAGAGTGGATAGAGGTACCTGACGAAATAACAGGAACCGAGGATACATCAGAGTATGGCCATCTTCAAGGAGCAGTGGATTTTATGGAGTCTGCAGTTATCGATAATATCTTCATTCATGACATGGTAATTGATTTAACGTTAGGACCCTCGTTGATTTCATTATCGTTGGGAAAGCTAGCATCAGAGTATTCCGTACCTGCCTTCCACGTAAATAGATATGATGTGAGTAATTCTGAAATTAGCTATTACTGAGGTGAATTAGAATTTGAGCCTCATTAGAACAAAACAGGGATTCACTTGGGTACCAGTCAATATTGAAGAGAAGTTGCAACAGCTTCTAGAAACCATTGAGAAGACGCGGGAAGATACACCCAACAATAAGACGAAACTGCTAAGTAAAATTGATAGATGGAAAGTACAAATTGAAGAGATTGTAACACGAATTGGCTACATCAAAAATGAATTGACACCTAACTTAGAGAAGATTTTAGGCGTAAAGATACAGAATAAAGAGTTTCTTGTAACTGCCATGTTTCAACCAAGCACAAAGAATCTATTTCTGGAAATTCAAGCAGAATATCAGGGAGAAAAAAATCCACTTAGTGCTTACGATCTTGAACATCTGGTATCTCTAAGTGAGGCCGCAAAGGTCATTGCTCTCTTGGGAGATGCTGTGATTTCCATGGCAGTCTTATACCATATTTGGCAGCCAAGTGTTGTTGATGTAGGTCGGTTGACACAGAGGAAATCAAATATAGTTAGTAATGAGAATATGGCTAATCTCTGTGATGAATGGAACCTCTATGAAAACAGAATTCATTTTGATCCTGCGGTTCCTAGCAGATCAGAGATAGATCATGATAAAGGAACATTAGTAGAAGCAGTCTATGGAATTATTCAGATGGAACATGGCTTTGAAAAGGTCATGAAGGTAATTGACTATCTATTCTAGTATTCGGTAAAATCGTATTGCTCCTCTCTATAGTTTGGAGCATCTTCAGTAGGAAAGAGCTTGTCAAATCGTCTTCGTACCTCATTAGCTATGTGTGGATCACAGTATACACGAACAGAGGGTATTGTACGAGTCTGCTGTTTTAATGTCTGTATTAATGGAGTACCTTCTTTTGATTCATTTAATGGTAGAATATCAAAACCATGTTCTCCACCTACAAGAAGAGGAATTTTACTAAGTTTTTTCTCTCCAAGCTCAGGGACTACCACATCTAAGACGACGCTGCCCAGGGTTTCAGATAGTTCCTGTTCTGTTTCAACCAATAATTTGATGTCATCCAGCATCGAGAGAAGATGTTCTTTAGCATCTTGCTCAAATAATACAAGAGGTCTCAGTAATGCTACTTTGAATAATCGTCTATATCTAATCCGCGAAACATATTCTCGTACAAAATTGATCTCAGATTCTTGCAGCCACTGAAAGAGATCTGCATCAGTCATGCGTGTGAAAAATCCAATGCATTCATTTCTAGAAAGGTCAGCTTCCTCAAGTCTGAAGTATGTGGCTTTGGATAACATTGCTTCTATAAGTTTTACTGCATGATGAAGGTAAAGGTCAGCAAACATCCAGTTACGGCTCAGTATTAATGCTTCTAAGGAGTGGATGGCTTTGAGCATAAAGGCGCGAACGTAGTTGTTATCATCATCTCTCACAACTCGATTTGTCAACATTACACGCTCAGCAGGAAACACGCCAAGTTGTACTCCACTAAAGTAGGCATCACGAATAAGATAATCAGTCTTGTCAATATCAAGTGGATGGTCTAGAAAATCAGAGAGAAGACCAAGGATGGGGTCATGGGTTTGTCGCGTAAGGATATTTACAATATCGATTGGATCGAAATCATTCTGCTTCAGAGTATCAGTGAGACCACTATTTAAAATCAGGAATTTTCCTAATTCCAAATGATCAAGACCAATCCACTGCTTGAGTGCAAATTCAATAGTATGCGATGTTGGAGGATGGCCAACATCATGAAGAAGCCCTGATGCCCTGAACAATTTTTTCTGATAGTCATCAAATAGTCCAGAGAGAGGTATGAAACAAGCCTTGTCAAGATCATCGCAATAATTTACAACACGAATTGATTTCTGAGCGAGATGATTAGTTCCGATGCAGTGTTGAAATCTGGTATGAGTAGCACCGGGATAGACTATATGAGCAGGACCAAGCTGCATTACATATCGTAACCGAAGCATTTCATATGTTGATATTATATCAAGCTCCCAAGGATCTAATAGAATTGCTCCATAGATTGGGTCCTGGATTGCCTTCTGTCGACTATGCTTCTCACTTAATGAGATTAGCTTATCATGCTCCTGTATCAACCGATTGACGGGGCCTGTTGAGAAATCACCGGTTTTCTTTTCATTGAGAATATCATGTTCTCGCAGACCTGTAAGACGGATAAGCTGGATGAGTTCAGCATCAGTTTCGTTAATCATTTGTATTCTCTCTGGGATTATTCAATAAATCTTGGATAGCAAGACTACCTCCTCTTCATGTAAATTCATTGTGCTTCCTTGACAGTTTTACACGTTCACGTGCAGGCCCATATTCTAGAACACGATTTGTCTTCATTGCTCTACAATACTCATTTGGAGTACAATATCCCCATCGACGCATGAGGTTACATGATAATATTCCACGACTCTTATAGAATGGTGGAGAGATTAGATTTGCTTGAACAAGATAGTTGGCAACGGTTCTAATTGACTTCTTGGCAAAAGCAAGTCGGACACAGGGAGGTGACCTTTCAATTAAATTCCAGGTGATGATTTTATAAAGTTGTGACCAAAGCAGACATTTCTTGGCAACATAAAGTAAATCGCAGCTAATGCAATGTTTGCCTTTGATAGAAGATCTACATAATGCATTACGACTTGACTTTGTGAGACCAGCTTTTCGAAGAAGATGAAAATTGACTTCTGCAAATAGCTCGGGAGTGAAGGATCCGAACTCATTGATGAAGACACCTATCTCTTTTGAGAGAGCTGAAAAACTACAGTTCCAATCGTTTTTCTCTGTGTATATTGAATGTGACTCTTCACTCATAAAATCAAGTCCGCAATTAATCGTATAAACACATCACCAGTAAGTATCATTCACCAATCCAATAACTCTTAAATGGTACCAAAGCCCTCAACGATTGTAAAGAGGTAACCTAAGAAGAGGACCGACCATATGCCAGAGTTCAATGTTGTTTCAAAGGTCAGCTTCAAAGAGGTTATCACGTCCGTCGAAATCGCAAAACTAACAGACACAAAACCTGCCAATCTAATTATCTCAACACTTAATGGAGATGTTCGAGTCTACGATTTTGATAGAGAAGATAAGAATCCGTTAAAGGAGCGGTGTCGAATTGGAAATTTGCCTCCTCTTGCAGCTATTGGTGTTGGAGATGTCACAGGTGATGGCTTCATAGATTTTGTGATGGCAGGTCTAGATAATGTGATGCGTGTGCTTGTTTATATGAATGACGAGATTAGTGTTAAAGCTACTACGCCACTTGGGAGTCTTCCAACAGCAATTGCAGTCTTGAACGTCCTTGATGATGATAGTGAAGAAGTAATAGTGGCAACAAATGATGGCAGTCTCAGATGCTATGGCTGGTATGATGTGGCTCTTGATAAATTGGCACACAAAGTATTGGAGCGACCAACATTCTCACTACAGCCTCTCAAAACTGTCGGAATGCCCTATAGTAGATTTGTTTTTGGTGATGATTCAGGCTATTTATCAATCTATCAATATGCAGATGACCGCCTTCACGAACGAGCAAAAATTAGTGTCGGGGGAGAAATCAGTCTAGTAGCGACAGGAGACATTACCAATGACAAGAATTCAGAAATATTAACAGTTTCAAATGGTAAAACACTCAATCTCTATGGAGTCATGAAAGGTTCGCTAGAAAGAATAGATTCCATTAAAGCACCTAATCCAGTGAGTACAATAAAAATGGGGCAATTTTGGAAGTTAAACCCATCGAGGGGACAAATTATAGTTAGCCATGCAAACTCAACAATTGCCTTGTTAACTGTTGTTGGAAGAAGGCTCATTGAAGAAACTGTGTTCAAAACAGAGAAAAAATCCACAGAGTCTTTGATTTCGATTGGAGATATTGATGGGGATTCGAGAAATGAAATTGCGCAAGCTGTTGGCAATAACCTACACATACTAGACTTTATCGATGATTAATCAGATTATTCAAGCTTGGGCATATAGATCTCATTTGGTTGTAGAACCTTCAAAGTCTTCACTGCAGTCTTCTCTTTGATTCTTGGCACCACATTTTCCTCAATCCATGATTTCACACGAGATCGAGCATCCTCTATGTTCTCACCCTCTGCATTCATATCAAATCGAATAAAGAGGTGATAAGGTTCTCTCTGAGTATATTCTTTCTTTATCATTGCCCAGAAAGCCTTTGACCCGGCAGGAACATCAATTCTACCAAGAATCTCAAACCACGATTTTCCTTCCATCCTTTTTGTAACAATGGCAAGATCTTTCAATTCAGTAAGTTCCTTCAATGAATCTAGAACACTTTCTCCAATTCTCTTAGTATCAGAAACATCTTCGAATTCAGCGATAAGATAATGATCTGCTCTAAATTTTGCCATCAAGGTATGACTCCATTTACTGATTCTATGCGGCCTTCCGCGTGCGGCTCTTAAGTATAATGGTCTATCAAGTTAATGAGCTTTTATCGCTCATTTGTGAACGATAATGGTCAAATCTGTATGCAGCAGTTCCAAGACCTATTATTGTCACAACAACAAGTCCCCATAAGATTATGCTAAACATGGAAAACAAGACTAAGATGAGGAGTCGTTCAGATCTACCTCCAAGACCAATATCAAGATCTGTAACGCCAAGACTTTGCGCTCTAGCTCGTGAATAACTGGTCATCAACCAACCAAAGACTGCAAATATTACCCATAGAGGAACAGAGATTCCTAGAAGGATTTCATTCTGGTATTCTAATGCAATCCCAGTCAGGATAAACATCTCAGACACCTTATCAGTTACCGAGTCAGTGAAACCACCGGATGAAGATGATGATTCAGTAAGCCTAGCAACACTTCCATCTACACCATCCAAGAGTCCCGAAATAAAGACAAGTACTCCAAAGAGAATTTGAAAGTGAGTCAATGGTAGAGAGAGAAAAGCAAGGAACGCGAATAATAGGCTGATGTAAGTTATTGCGTCAGCTGATACTCCAGCACTCGCTAAGGATCTAGCTATCATGAGTATTAATCCTTTGAAGATGCCTCGGACTCTAAACCTACTTGGCAAGATTAGACCTCCCATGAATATATCTGGGACTTAAAGACAAGAGCATTATTGATTTTGCTATTGGTAGAAATCACAGAATCTCCAAAAATGGAGACATCGTGGACAACACTATTTGATTCAATGATTGTTGATTCAGCCAAACTCACATTTGGTCCGATTGTACAGCTCGCACCAATTTGTGAATTTCTCTGAATTAGACATGGCCCCTTCAAGACGACCCCCTTATCAAAGGAGATACCAGATGATAGTGAAATAGAATCGCCAACTTCCATTAGGTCTCCGCGGGGAATGAAAATTGATTCATGGTCTGGAACAACACTTGTTTCAAGAAGATATCTATTCGCTCTTAACGCATCGCCTATGGTATCTACATCATACCATTGTTCATTGATTGGACACGCAAATACTGAGTTTTGGCTATCAATAAGTGAATTCAATGCTGAAAAAACAGTAGTATCACCTCTTCTCAAACTTTCTTCGCAATAAGTAGGAAAACCTGACGAGAATGCCATCAACATTGCACTTTTCGCGTTATGTGATGATGGCATAGTTTCACTATGGATTGTGATGATATGTTTATCAGAGCCAACAGATACATTGTGTTCAGAAGTGATAGAATAGTCAACAAGTAGGGTAATGCCAAAGGGATTATCTTTAGGATGTGCGGATATTACTGATTCTACTACCTTTGAAGATGTGACAAGATCAACAGGATTTAGTATATTGATTGTGCCATGCACTAATGTGGTAGCTGTAGTGAAAGTCTGTAATGCACCTCTCTCATAGTCTGGGACTCGTATTGTGTGAATTGGAAATGGACGTTCTAAGCTGGCAATTGACTTTTCTATTAAATCTCGTTTCCACCCAACAGCGACTACAATATCAGTGCATCCTGCGGAATGTAATCGGTCAATACTCCATTCTAACAAGGTTTTCCCTGCTAAATGAAGTAGAGCCTTTGGGATTTCTAAAGTAAGGGGATTCAATCGTGTTCCCTTTCCAGCAGCCAGTATAATCCCGAAAATGGGTATTCCTCCCTATAATAGATTCAAGCACAAGTGACATATGTAAGTTTGCAGGGGAGATATATGAAATCACTTGACAGCAGAAATAATGAAAATTGACGATCTAAACAAGTGCGATCATATCATAGAGAGAGCCGCAGAAATTGTAAAAGCCGGAGGTGTCATTGTGTATCCGACCGATACGAGCTATGGACTTGGATGTGATCCTAGAATTTCAGAAGCACTAGATCGCCTCGTGGCTGTGAAGAGAAGAGACAGACAACTCGGGGTTCCGCTCCTCTTTAGCGACTATAATCAATGTGAAATATACCATGATTTTGGTAGCTTGGAAAAGATAATTGTACGTCTATTTTGGCCAGGAGCTTTGACAATTATCGTAAAGACACGTCCGGAGGTGCCTGAACATATCAGAGCCGGGCGTACGTCTATTGCTATACGAGTACCTAACCATATCATTCCTAGACAAATTGCAGATAAAATTGGTGGGCCAATTGTAGGAACCAGCGCAAATAGAACAGGGGGACCAAGTCCATTCGATGTTTCAGTAGCTATGGATCAACTTGGTGATGAGGTTGATCTTTACATAGATGCAGGAGCCACTCCAGCAACCAATAATTCCACAATTATCGGAGTCGAAGATGCGGGAGAGGGAGATATATTGAATATCAAAGTATATCGAGAGGGCGTTATTCCAATAAGCAAGCTGGAAGAGATATTGAATATAGATACTGATGCACGAAGGTACTGGACAAGTCGTATCATTTACCCGGAAATGTGAGGGAAGGTTGCTGTCAAAGTTTAACATGCTTATCGGATGTCCACGCGAGAGAGAACGTGCAGCAAAGTCAGAGATTCAGTATTTTATTGGAGATCTCCTACAGGATTCGGAACTTGAGATCTTCAATACAGACATCTCAGGATTATTAACCTGCAAGACCTCACTAAATCCTTTTGAAGTCGTGCATCACCTCAAGGGCTTTGCATTAGAAAATCCCTATCAGTTTAGATTTGCCATTAGATTCACTCCATTCGACCTCTGTATAGAAACAGACCTAGATAGAATAAAAGAAGCTGCAAGAAAATTGCTTGAAAAAATCCCAGAGAATGAAAGTTTTAGAGTCACTGTTCGGAGAAGACACACTACTCTTGAGAATATGGATGTAGTTATTGCAGTAGCTGATCAAATTCCAAGAAAGGTAAACCTAGATTCTCCTGATAATACAGTCTTAATAGAAATCGTAGCAGAATGGACTGGAATAGCAGTTTTAAAAGAAGATACAGATATCCTTTCAATCAAGAGCATGATGGATGATTAGCAGCATAATTGAATCATGTACCAATTGCCACGAGAGAAACCCTACTAGTGATGCATCTTGTTAAGGCGTGTTTTTTATCAGTCAAAGCATCTGAAGTAAGGAATTGTTGAATTTCCGCACCGGTGATATCAAAGACTTTCATCAAAGTACTGATTTTTTCTTCAGTCGGTATGAAAGGTGGAACGATTTCTTCACCGATTTTATCAGTCACACCTTCAAGAACTTTAGTGACATTCTCTTCATTCTTGTCTATTACGACCACAGTAATTGTAGCAAGTCCATCTTTCACACCCATAATCTCTAATGCTTGATGAATTTGTCTCTGAGCTGATGCATATACAATTACCTCAACATCAGGAGACCTAGATATCATATAACCACCACTCCAAGCATTAAGAGCGTTTTGAGCAGCGGATAAGAGGTGAAGCTCGCTTGCAATCAGATGACTATTGAAAAATTGAATTACAAAGACATCTTCTGAATGTGATTTTGCCAAATCCAATAATTGGTTCACCCCTAATCCATTTAAATTTGCGATTTCAGATAGACCAATAGTGTAAGTATCATCTTTGTATGATAATTTCTGAATCAATGAATAGACCTCATCATTCTAAAGCCGTTTGATGAAATAATCAGCTACAGTTGGTTCAAATCCAACATCGAATACTAACTTATCACGGATTTGTTTCATTGTCATTGTAGGTTTTTCAGCCTTAAACATCTTGACAAGTGAGATTATAGACTCACGGTTTTCCCAAGGATATACAGTCCAGCTGGATGTTTTCACCATGTAATAATCAGGTGTTATCCGAGAGTTAGGTTTGAGGTGAAGGACAGCAGATCTGTATTCGCCAACCCCGAGTTTCTTCACATGTTCAATTGCGTGGTAGAGACTATCACCAGTGTCAGCAACCTCATCAACGATAAGCACTTTTTTGCCCTCAAGAGAACCTGATAGCGGCTGTGTAATCTTCGGTTCTTTACCTCTGACACCGACATCAGTATAATATTCTATTCGAATGTTTTGCAGAGTTTCCATGTATAATACATCAGACAGAATTCGTGCAGGAATCCATCCACCTCTAGCAATTCCTACGATAATATCAGGCTTAAAGCCACTTGATACAATCTTTTCAGAGAGTTGCAAAGTGAGATTATAAACATCTTGCCAGCTTAAGATAAGATAGTCCATTGTGTTTTGCCTCATGATTGGCTTGACAAATTTCAAACTATCTGCCTAATTAATGCCGCTACATGTAGCGTAATGTAAATCAATACCCACTGTACTCATTATTTTGTGATTGAGATGAAACCAGATATCCTCCTGACGAATATTGGACAGCTTGCCACACTTGAAGGTCACTCAGATAGACCAAAGAGAGGAGATGAGTTGAAGGAACTCTCGATAATAGAGAATGGTGCTATAGCAATTAAAGATGGAACAATCATTGCTGTTGGACCTACTAAGGAAGTCCTATCGGAAGTAGATGATAAACAGGATATACCATTAATCGAATTTCCAGGAATGTTGGCTACACCAGGATTTGTTGATAGTCATACCCATCTTACTTTTGGTGGATCTCGTGAGAAGGATTTTGCTCTAAAACTAGCGGGAAAGACGTACCTTGAGATCCTCAAGGAAGGAGGAGGAATTCTCAACACGCTCACATCAACAAGGAAAGCATCACTAGATGAGCTCAGTAGTAATGGATTCTCCTATGCTGAGAGTATGTTAGCCAATGGTACTACAACTATTGAAGCGAAGAGTGGTTATGGATTAGATACTGAAAATGAGCTCAAGATGCTTAGAGCAGTTGAAGACATCCAACGTAAAATACCTGCTAATCTTGTGTCTACGTTTCTCGGCGCTCATGCAATACCTCCTGAATACGAGGGAAGACCAGAAAACTATGTAGATTTGATAATTAACGAGATGATACCTACTGTAGCAGATAGTAGACTGGCCGAATTCTG
Source organism: Candidatus Thorarchaeota archaeon (assembly GCA_016839245.1). The sequence continues at coordinate 23,074 of JAEOUN010000073.1, read as the reverse complement.
TGATGTCTTCTGTGAAAAGGGTGTATTCGATATTGAACAATCCCGAGCTATTCTACGAGCAGCAAAAGCGAAAGGATTGAAACTAAAGATTCATGCTGATGAGATTGTACAACTTGGAGGTGCTGAACTCGCAGCTGAGATGAGAGCAGTCTCTGCAGATCATTTACTCATGGCATCGGATGATGGACTTGAAGCGATGAGAAAGACGGGTACTATTGCAACTCTTCTTCCTGCTACTGCTTTTAGTCTCAACACAAACTACGCTGATGCACGAAAAATGATTACCATGGGATTACCAGTAGCACTAGCTACGGATTTTAATCCAAACTGTGCCAATGAGTCACTTTTCTTTACAATTGCATTAGCATGCTACAGGATGAAGATGTATCCGAGAGAGGCACTAGCAGCAGTCACTATAAATGCAGCTCACGCAATCGATAGAGCTGAAGAACTTGGAAGCATTGAAGTAGGTAAGAAAGCTGATATTCTTGTTCTTGACTGTCCTAATCCTGAATATCTGTCTTGGCGATTTGGCGCAAACTTAGTGCACACAGTAATCTCAAATGGACAAGTTGTTCACACAAGGTTAGGACCATAAATTTAGGCATCAATAATTTGACCAACAACTGATTCAACAGCTGAAATGATTGCCCCGTCATTCATCAATGACCTTATTTTTTGGACATCAGGACTCAAAGGTCGATCATCCTCAAGCTTGTCAACCACTTCACGAATGCATCCTCGAGCTTTTTCTAAGGATTTCGAAGTCTTCATTGGAGCCAAGAGGTCAAGCCCTTGAAGTGCACACATGTATTCAATAGCAATTACATTCTTGACATTCTCAAGAATTTGAGCGGCTTTTCGTGCAGCAATCGTACCCATACTTACATGGTCCTCTTGGTCTGCACTTGTTGGGATAGAGTCCACACTGGCAGGATGAGCAAGAACTTTGTTCTCAGATACAAGAGCAGCTGCAGTATACTGTGCAATCATCATTCCTGATTCAAGACCACCCTCCGTTGTTAAGAAGGCAGGAAGACCACTCAGGTGAGGATTAACAAGCCGATTTATTCGCCTTTCTGAGATATTAGCAAGTTCTGAGAGAGCAATACCAAGAAAATCCATTGCCAACGCTATAGGCTGACCATGGAAATTACCTCCCGAGAGGACTGTATCGTCTTCTGAAAAGACGAGTGGATTATCTGTTGCAGAATTAATCTCAGTCTCAAGTACACTCTCAACATAGCGAATTGTATCAAGTGTTGCGCCAATCACCTGAGGTGAGCACCGGAGTGAATAAGCATCCTGAACCTTGCCACAATTGACATGAGATTGATTGATTTCACTATCGTCCAAAATCAGTCTCATTATTCGAGCTACATCATTTTGCCCTTCATGTGGTCTGACTGCATGGATTTTCTCATTAAATGCTGTACGCGTACCTCGTAAGGCTTCTAAGCTAAGAGAGGCTGCGATTATTGCATCTTTAACTGTATTAAGAGCGTCATATATTGCTAGGGTTCCTACCGAGGTCATAGGCTGTGTGCCATTAATGAGAGCAACACCTTCTTTTGCATTGAGTTCAATGGGTTTGATTCCAGCTTTTTTGAGCGCTTCTGCGCCACTCATACGTTCCCCTTTATAGAAAACCTCACCCTCGCCAATCATGACAAGCGCCATATGAGCAAGCGGCGCGAGGTCGCCACTAGAACCAACTGATCCTTGTTGAGGAACAACAGGAGTGACTCCCGAATTTAATAGATCAATCAGTGTCTGAATTACTTCAAGGCGGACTCCTGAATACCCTTTAGCTAAAGCGTTTGCACGAAGAAGCATCATACCACGGACCACATCAATGGTGAAGGGTTCACCAACTCCGACACTATGACTGCGAATGAGATTCACCTGTAGTTTGGCAAGATCCTTCGGTCCGATAGATACAGAAGCTAATTCACCAAAACCTGTATTTACACCATATACTGTGCGACCATCTTTAATAGCGTGTTCAACGACAGCGCGGCTTTTGGTGATTTTTTCTACTGCGGCTTGTGCCAATTCTACTTTGGAATTATAGCGAGCGACCTGTATAACATCACTCATCGTAAGATTCTCACCATCAATTGCTACAGTCACACTACTCACCATGGATTACTTTCACTCCTGCTCTCTTTAGTAGTTATCGAACTGAAAGCAAGTATCAATAAGCTATAGCGAGAGTGTGACAATACAAGAGAGTGTGGCATAATATTGGATCTAGAGAAACTTGCAAAGGAACAGGAAGAACTTGCTAAGATTATCATAAGAGAGGATGTATCTACCTCATCGTATCCGATAGTTATTGGTGTAGATGTCGCATATTCGGAGGATCTTGGTGCAGGAGTAGCAATAGCCCTTGATGTCATAAAAAAGGTGGTCATATCTTCAACAGCGGTTGTTAGAGAGATTGAATCAGACTATATCCCAGGATTCTTCCAGCTCAGAGAAGGACCATTTCTAATCGAACTCCTAAAGACTCTCAAGACTTCAGGGACAATATTAGTAGATGGAAATGGAATACTGCATCCAAGAAGGTTTGGACTCGCTTCATATCTTGGAGTCAAAATGAATGTTCAGACTATTGGCGTCGCAAAGAAACTATTACTTGGAACTATTGGCTTTCGTTTGGGAAATTCTGCGGACATTATTCATGAGGATGAAATAATTGGACAAGTATTATGGCTCAAGGAAAAAAAGCCGGTCTATGTATCAATAGGACATAAGATATCACTAGCTACCGCTGTTACAGTTGTTTCTAATTCTAGTGTGGATGGATATCCCGAACCATTGCGAAGGGCACATATATTGTCAAGAGAAGTACTGCGTGAAGAGATGGATTAGTTACCAAGTCTCTTCTTGACCAACTTCTCGACAAGATGTTCATCGGGAATATATGGGAGTGAAATCTGACCTTTTCCATTGAGTCGAATATTCCATTCAGCTGCCGTTTCTATGGCATGATCATTTCTAGCCCATGCACGTCGAGCAACTCCGCCCATGACATCCCAATCAAGTGCAGACTTGATGATTGCATCAATCCGCTCCGATCCATCAAGGACTAGTCCAAAACCACCATTGATAGCTTTCCCAGTTCCAACGCCGCCACCATTTGAAAGGACACACATCGTCATGCCACGAGCAGCATTGCCAGACCAACATTGATGAGCCATATCACTCATCATATTGCTGCCATCGTATATGTTTGCGGTCTCACGAAATGGAGAATCAGTCCCGCCAGTGTCATGATGGTCTCGACCCAGCATGATTGGACCCACTTTTCCATTTCTGACCAGCTCGTTGAATGACAATGCGATATTCACGCGCCCTTGAGCATCTGCATAGAGAATTCGTGCCTGTGATCCCACTACTAAGGCATTCTTCTCTGCATCTCGTATCCAGTGATAGTTGTCACGGTCTTGCCCTCTTCGAGTTGGGTCTATCTTTGACATAGCTACCCTATCGGTCTCAATGAGATCCTCGTGTTTTCCACTGAGACATACCCAGCGGAAAGGACCATAACCATAGTCAAAACAGATAGGACCCATAATGTCCTCTACATAGGACGGAAAGATGAATCCCTCAGTGGTATCCCTTCCATTGCGTGCGATACGCGTTACTCCAGCATCGAAGACAGCCTTCATGAAGGAGTTCCCGTAGTCCCAGAAGAATGTACCACGTTTTGTCATTGCCTCTATAAGCTCGAACTGCCGACGAAGAGACGTATCTACGAGTTTGTTGAACCTAGCTCGATCTGCCTTGAGTAATTCTCTACCTTCTTCAAAGGTCACACCTTGAGGAGTGTAACCACCATCATAGACAGCGTGACATGAAGTCTGGTCAGAGGAGAGTTCGATAGTGATATTGTTATCATACACATATTCCCAGAGATTTACAATATTTCCATAGTAGCCAATTGACACAGGCTCTTTCTTCCTACGATATTCATCAACCCACTCAAAGATCTCTTTCAGATCAGATGAATATTTACTCAGCCAACCTTGCTCATGTCGGGTGTCAATCCTACTCTTGTCAACTTCAGCAATGACTCCAATACCGCCAGCTATCTCGACTGCTTTTGCCTGTGCTCCACTCATGCCACCCAATCCAGAGGTCAGGAACACCTTCCCGCGAAGATCTTGATTCTCAGGTAGTCCAAGATAGAGTCTACCAGCATTTAGGAGAGTAATGAAGGTTCCATGGACAATCCCCTGTGGTCCAATGTACATCCATCCGCCTGCAGTCATTTGTGCGTAATTCGCGACACCCATCTGTGTAACATGGTGAAAACCTTCCGGTGTATCAAACATACCGACCATGAGACCATTAGTCGATATCACACGAGGTGCATTTCGTTTTGATGGGAATAGACCAACAGGATGGCCAGAACTTACTACCAAGGTCTGTTCTTCAGTCATAGTTTCAAGATACTTCTTAATGAGCTGATATTGCATCCAGTTCTGACAGACTTGGCCACTTTAAACGACTCATCTAGGAAATCTAGAATGAAGCTCCGTAAGTGACCAGTTCGTAAGGATAGAGTGCAACATCAAAATCCAGATTATTATCAATCATCACCTGAATAGCTCGAGCCTCGAGGACTCCCCTGTATTCATTAACAGGCTTTGCTTTAATCGCACCCTGAGGACGATAACGGTAGCCATAGATGCGACCTCTGGATAGAAGTTCATCAAGAAACTCTGGTGCGAGTTTTTCATGATGGTCTGGCGGAATGTAGCGTAAAGCATTCTTTAATGCAATTATGGTTTCATTCTCATTCAGACTAAATCCACGATCTGGTGCTCGCCTATACTGTGGATCAAATACTGGATCAGGAGGCAACTCAGACGAAAGTTTGACCTTCATTGCTTTTGAGACATCAAGCACTTGTATCACCATCTGATGGTATGAGTATTGATAGTCTACATAAAGAGGTTATCGAATAAGCTGTAGAAATGGGCCAACAAATCAAATCCTTTGATTTTTTAATTGGTTTAGAATGTGAGACTAAGTTCCTCTAGTCCTTGAACTCCTGTCGAAATCTAATGAGGAAGTGATATCTTACTACACAATTTTCAAGAGGATTATTTTGTAGGAGGGATAATTTTCTCGAAAAAACTCTCATCAAGAGCCTCTTTTATTTCGATAACAGCACTCCAAATCCCTTCTGCGGATATAATTCCCAGTGTGAAACCAGAATCCTGAAGCTTGAGGAGATAATTTAGATAATTAATAGTTGAGTAAGTGAATTCACGAGCTTCTTTCTGTTGTATGCCTGAAGAGGATGAATTTGGATCTATGACACAAATTGGAAATGACACCTCAACTTCAATCGAATGTGGTTCACCAAGTTTTGGAGAACGGATAACAAGAATTGTGACCCATTCTGAATTGTATAACATTGAAGCACATTCACCAGATACACAGGCGCTTGAATCAATAGGACTCAGTATGATTTCGTTATATTTGTGCATCAGATTAGTTGGTGTTGCCAAAGAATTACCTCCAAGTTAGTAGAACATGTGTGAATTACATTCGTAAGCCATAATGATTGAAAATCACCTGTGCTTTCTCCGTATTCACAGTATACAGAGTACGACGCATGTCCTCAAGATTAGGGATTTTCTGGCAAATCTCAGTGTCAACCAGACGATCTAGGGCAAAGGTCACTGTTCGTAAAGGCATTTTAGCTTCTTTACTGATAGTTCGAGGAGGTACAGGACCTCTTTTTGTTAGAAATTGAAGAATTATTAAAGCACTTTTTGGTAGACGTATTCCTGTTCTCATTTTTCCTATCTCACATGAATAGTATCTATATAGAGAGAAGTATAGAGAGCATATCTATTCGTGTGAGAAGCGCGGTTCAGAATAATGCTTGTTCACGAGGAAGAACGTAAAAAACTGAAATGAGAGCTTCTGAATTGTGCACATTAACGCAACTTTCAGGTAATCTACAGAAAATCCATCAATATGAGAAATAGATTCTTTAAATTTCATCAAGAGGATGAGGAGGGAGGAGGAGTTCAAATATTCTAATGTCAGGAATTTCATCAAAATTCAAAGAAGCCAATAACAGACAACCATTTTCAATAAAATCTACTGAAAAACCGAGACTCTCAAGCGTCAGGATATATCTAATATGCTTGACCAAGTTTTCGAGAACATATTTCGTTTGAATAGGAGTTGTTTCAATTAGATCATAAAGTGAGTTTCCTGAAGAATTGGAGGAGGGAATAGAGACCTCAACATCAATTGACTTTGAAAGACTATCTATTTGACATACGATGAATATTCTAACCCAATCAGTACTATATAATAGAAAGGCAACCTCTGGATTTCCAGGTTCTGCATAGTCAGCAGGATGCCTAGTGAGAATCTGTTCAAATTTATCGAGGAGAAAATTCCCTTTTGACATTATGGTGACCCACAATTGACTTTGAGAGACATGATATCATTTCAAAGATGACCATCATGCCTTCTGGTGCCATGCCAGTGGTGATGGATGAGCCCTTAAAGCTGCATCATTATACTTCTGAAGTAGTTCTTTTGCCGCTTCCATATTCACATGATACATAGGACGGCGCATATCAGTTAGATTTGGAATTTTCCGAAGAAGCTTTTTGCCCAACAATTTCCTAAGCGCAAAGCTTACCGTTCTGGGAGCCATCTGCAATGCTTCACAAATCTCCATAGGACACATAGGACCATTGTTAGCTAATGTGCCAAGAATAGCCATCGCACTTTTCGGAGTTCTTCCTGATCTACGAGTCAATTCCTTCTAACCTCCAGTCTACTATTGTAAGGATTTAAAGTGAATATCTATGTGTGTGAGAACCCATTGTATGATTTGAGCTAAAGAGAGGATAAAAAGAGCTCAAAAACGAAATAATTGATGCGTTTTTGAGACACCATCTGGAAAATCAGAGTTTCATACTATCTTTACATCTAGTCGAATCGCTCGGAATCAACTAAGAACTCAGTAGCCTTTTCGAAATATAACGAATATTACCATCAGCACATCCAAAATAGATGTACCTATCATCATGAACCAAGTCCTGAATACGACCAACTCCGGGATCAATAGATGTTTGAAGCGACCAGTCCGATTTAGAAAACACTTTCACAGTTCCATCATCTGATGCAGAGTATATGTTTCGATTATCGACACAAATCGAATTGATATTGTCAGTATGGCCTTCGAGAATGGAGATGCAAGACCAGTTATCCTTATCCCACACTCGTATTGCACTCTCAAATATGCTAGGACGAGGAGAACCTGGACCCCCCCACCAAAGCTCACCAGATCCAGAGTATACATATTTGGAGTCGGTTGCAAGAGAGAGAATATTTGCATTATGACCATGCAGAGAGGATACTTTGATGTTTTCATCACGACTGAAGATATTTACACAATTATCAATACCTCCAGCGTAGACAAAATTACTATCTATCTCCACACACAGAACAAAATAGGTTTGAGCAGTAATTGTTCCAATGAGTGTCCAATCATCTTTTGTCCACAGTTTAACAGTAGCATCACCAGAACCAGAAACTAACACATTCTCCACTGTTGCCAAATCAAAAATCGTACCTGTATGACCTTCAAGTACCTTGAGAAGATCGATATCTTGATTATATACTCTGACCACCGTATCGCCCGTAATACTTCCAGTGAAGAGATACTTGTCATCAGAGTGTAATGTCTCAATTATAGAAGATGTCTGTTTCGGAATAACAATTGGATGATCCAACATACTTTTTTTCCAGATTGTGAGATTACCATCAGTATCAGCCACATAGAGCTGCTGGCTATCGACAGCAATAGCTCTAATGATAAAATGCGTGCTGGGGGGTCTTCTCAAAATCCTAGATGGCAATGGTTTCGAATCTTTCTTTATATCCAATCCCTAGTTAGTATCTGTGAAGTCCACATATACATCTTCCCAGTTATTGATGATGAAGCATTACAATGCAACAAGTTTACTTTTTTCTGCAGACCAACCAAGGTCCTTAGCTTTTTTGAATGCCTCAGTAGCCTCTCTGTAATTTTCAGTTATCCAAAGTAGAAGTCTCAATTTATTCCAAAGTTCGGGATTCTCGGAGTCCTCTTTTATCTCCTTGCGCACATTCTTCTCAAGGTTCTTGTATTGACTAATCTCATCTTTTCTTAATTTTGCTGCGGACAGCAATAAATCGTAAATATAGTCAGGAGATCTCTCTAATTTGTATTCAAGAAATTCCTTTGATCGACCCTTTAGGAATGCATTGATTGCTGATTGAGGCGTATCAGCAACACGCCATAATTCTCCAGTGACTAATTGTAGTTCATAGATGTTCTCCATGAAGTCTAATAGATCACGGAGGTTTGATGTCACTGGATGGTCTGAGCTTAATAGATTCTCACAGCAACTCCATTCATAATAGATGAGTTTCGAACCCATTTCCTCCATGATGCTTGGAGTTGGACCAATCTTTTTCAGGTCATTCATTACATCCTTGATTGCATATTGTTTTCTTTTAGGTAACTCCATTGCAATCACACCCGCCTAGTGCATCTAGTATGACATCTCCTTTCTGATAAATAATAGCACGACAAACTCAATTCAAAAAAAAGTTCATTATTACTCAATTAGAATGGAATACTCCAATTTGGAAGTGGAAAATATAGTTTAATGTAGACAACTAGAATCAGAATGAGAATAGATACGAATACGATAGCCCAATCACTTTTTCTGAAGACTAGTTTTTCCATATATGTTCTATTTTGACATGCTCCGAAACCTCTGGATTCCATACTCTCAGCAATAGAGAGAGCCCGACGTATTGACACTATAATGAGAGGAACGATGATTGGTACAATATTCCTAATTCGTTTCAGAATGTTGCCCTTGTCTAATTCAACGCCACGTGCCTTCTGCGCATCCATTATTGCATATGCTTCTTGTCCAAGTGTTGGTACATATCTCATAGCCATGCTCATAGCAAATGCAAATTCAAAGCGAACTCGCATCTGAATTAATGCTTGAGAGAGTTCGTCAGGATGTACCGTGAGGAAGAAGAGTGAAAATGAAGTCATTAATGCGATTAGTCTGAGAATTAAAGCAATTGAGTGATTCAAAGGATATTGAGCAGTTGAGAGAAGAGTATTGAAAATTAGGATGAAGACTAGTAAAACAGCGAGACCTTTCATGCTTTTTAGCCAACGACGTATTGATTTAGCCAATACAAGCAAAGGTATGAGAACTATCAGAAGAATAATGAGAGGAAATAGCTCTAGAAACAATAATGATATGGTAGCCAGTACAATTGTCATTACAAGCTTAGCACGAGGATCAAGACGATGAATGACTGAGTTCTGTTTCGTATATTGGAATACTTCAAGGAATGCCATATCAATCACCTCCTAAAATCCGTGCAATTTCTCGTTCTACATCGGATAATAGAGTAAGTCGCCGTGATACATCAGGAGCAAGTTCGTGTAGTAACTGAGCAGCTTGGGTTAGCTGAGGTATTGTGAGAGAGCATCTAGAAAGAACACGTTCATTACTTAGAACCGAATTAGTCGGACCATCAGCCACTATCGTACCATTAGCCATTGCTACGGTTCTAGGAAAGTTTTCAATGACAAACTCAATATCGTGTGTCACTACAATGACCGTGCGTCCCCTATCATTGAGATCCATGAGCATCTCAGCTAGTTTCTCTTTCTGGTGAGCATCTTGTCCAATTGTTGGTTCATCAAGAGCAAGAACTCTTGGTTCAGTTGCTAATACTGAGGCAAGTGCTACCCGTTTTCGTTCACCACCTGAGAGAGCAAAAGGAGAGCGATCACATAAATTTTCAAGCCCAAGTGCCAATGCAGTTCTTTCATATCGGTCTTTGATTTCATTACTTGAAAATCCGAGCTGCTTTAAACCAAATATGATTTCTCGCTCTACTGTATCCAAGAACAACTGATGATCAGGATTTTGCATTACAAGTCCGATTTCATGAGCTAATTCCGCAACAGAATATTGTTTGGTATCTACCCCATCGAGAATTACTCGACCCTTATTGGGGCGCAATAGACCATTCAAGTGCTTGACAAGTGTTGTTTTTCCTGCACCATTTGTTCCCATGATGGCTATCCTTTCACCATCATCGATTTGAAGAGAGATTCCATTGAGTGCAGTATATAGACCATCATATGCAAAATGGATATCCTCTAAGATAATCACTTCATCAAGCCACCCTTTACAAGCTGAGCAAGTTCATCTCCAGTTAGGGGAACTTGTCCTAGATTGATTCCTCGATTAAGAAGTCGTTTATAGATGAGTGTCGCCTTTGGTACTCCGACTCCAATTTCTTGGCAGATGTCTTTTGCCAACACATCTCTTGGTACTCCATCTTCAATAATTGCCCCCTCATTCATCAATATTACTCGACTTGCATCATTTGAAACGAGATCTAATCGATGTTCAACTAAGACGACAGTTAAATCTCGTTTATTTAGACTAGATATTATCTTGAGAATATTCTCTGCACTCTTTGGGTCTAGGTTAGATGTTGGTTCGTCTGCAATCAATATCTTTGGTTTAAGAGCCAAAGTAGCTGCTATAGCCACGCATTGCTGTTCTCCTCCAGACATTTCATGAGGATGCTTGTCTCGTAGATGTTCAAGATCGAGGAGATCAATAAGTTCTTCCACGCGCCTGCGAATTTCACTAGGCTCAACACCAAGATTTTCTGGACCAAAGGCAATCTCTTTTTCTACATTAAGTGTAACTAACTGATTTTCAGGTTGTTGAAAGACCATTCCAGCAGTGGCTGCATATTCTGAAACATTATGCTCTCGGGTGTTCATTCCATCAACAATGACATTTCCTGCGATATATCCCCTATGAAATTGAGGAACAAGAGCATTGATTGTCCGACAGAGAGTAGTCTTACCACATCCACTAGGACCAGTAATAACGACATATTCGCCCTCTTCGATTGCTAGATTGATTTTCTTGAGTGCCAGACAGTCTGCTCCATAGTATTTGAAGCTGAAGTCTTTGATTTCTACAAGTGGCACTCGCATAACCTCCTAAGATTCTAATTTAGAGGTACATTGACTTTCAATTGCTAGTCTTATCAGTTCTACTGCTTTATTGAGAGCTTTTTTCAAATTCTTCTTTCCATTAGCTCCTGCAGCATTAGCATGACCTCCACCTTTGCCCTGGATCAAGTCGCCTAATGGGTCCATGATATCAGTTCCAAGATTAATGCCAGTTTGATGATAGAATTCAGCTGTACTTCGAGAACTCATACGCACTATATCCTTGGACGGCCGACCTCCAATTATCGCAACATCTGCACCCATATCGATTAGACCTCGACAAGCGCTCGCTTCAAAAGCATTAATCGTTGAACTGACAACTACCCAATCGCCGATGAGGTGGACGTTCAATCTTCCAGCAGCTTTTAACCGAGCTATTCTCTCAGACCGATCTGGTTTAATCTGAAGAGATTTGATGCAATTAGTATATTGAGCACCTTTCTGGATTAGATTCACCACAGTTTGTAGAGTCTGAAGGTCTGAATAAAGAAACCGCCTTGTATCAAAGATAATCCCAGTCAGTAGAAGATTTGCAGTTGTGGAATCCATCGAAATACCGAATTCATCATAAAGCTGTGCAATAATCTCACATGTTGAAAATCGATCACTCTTTACTATTCGATGGTCTGCAATATTCTCGACCTCTGATGTTGCTTCATGATGATCAATGACTAAAGTCTTTGATGGATTAGAAGGGACGTCTTGAAAATTCGGGCCCAACTGAAAGACACTATTGGTGTCCAGAAGTATTACTAAATCAAAATCTGCTTGAGGATCTTCCAATATTTTATCATTCAATTCAAAGTATGTCAATACTTGGTTCGATAATCGGCTCAAATCATCAGCCATTAAGATTGGTTTTCCATCAGGTTTCAGAGCATGATAGATTCTACTGAGAGCAATCATTGCACAGATAGCATCAGGATCAGCATTCTGATGGCCCAATATCAGAGGTGCATCTGAATTAGAGAGAAGATCTTTCAGATTCATCTATTTTTCATCTCCACCAGCTGTTTCTCAAGCCAATCTATACCACAATCACTAGCTTCCTGAATAATGTCATCTAGGTCAAGACCTGTGCTATAACTCTGGCTGATATCAACATCAACCTCAATATCAAGTTGACCATCATTGAGGTTGAGTGAACAGCTGACAACGAGAGTTTCAATACTCTTTTCTGAAATCTTACTTCGAATGAAATGAGTGATTTGAGCTTCACACTCTTCAGCTAGATGCTCAAGTACTTCGTCTGAGATATCGGGCAGACCAATATTGATAACCGTGTTCATTTCTCTCACTGAAGACGCAAATTCTGCTTTGAGAGCTCTATCTGTATTTTATTTTGAAGCTCTTGAAGCTTCTGAGTCAAACTTTCTAACTGTTTTTTATTCGATGCAAGTCGCATCTCAAGGGTCTTTTGTCTATCATCAAGTTGTTCTACAATAATTGGTTTATCGATTTTGAACATAACTTGTCCCACAGCCTTGTAAGTGACTACATCATCAGGCTGTTTTTTTAGTTCCTCAAGTGTTGCGTTTATTTCACTTAATTCTGTCTGAATTGCTTGCACCATTGTAGAAAGGGTTTCATGATTCTTTCTCATTGTATCAAATTTTTGTAACTCTTGTTCCAATGCAGGCGGTATGTTCTGTGCCATTCTTTATTCTCTCCTGAATAATATCTGCCTCTCCTTTGCGCGTCTGAACTTGTGACTTAAGGCTTTGCATCATGACTTCTCTATGGATTCAAGAGTCGCAATACATGCAGCAATCCAGGCCGAAAATGAATTCAGAGATGCACGTAACGCTGTCAAATCATTTGCTTCAATTTTAACAACAAGCATTTCGTTCTCAATCGATACTGTTGAATTTGCTCTATCTGAAGGAATTGATTCTGTTTCTGGTAAGAGTGCTTGATATAGGATAGTTGCGACCTTATTAGATTCCATAGGAATCTCAAGTATTGCGGAACCGTTGATGTTGTCATTACTCATTTCTGCAACCTCCGTACAGAGGAAACCTTGATCCTTGGTCCTAGTTCAAGACCATTATGGGTTGTATAATGTGTCCAAAGAATCTTTCCTTCAGAAGCATCCTCAAACCAAATGATTGCATAATTAGTATTGGATAGGATGACTGGTGGATTCTGACATTCTTGAACAGATATATCAAGGAGCTGACCCAAATCTCTAGCAAGGGCCTCGGTCTTTTTACTACTCCCTGTTTTAACACAAATACTCTCAATTCCCTCAATTTTACGTTTCATCGCAGGATTTGTTTCTCGTCGCAATAAGGCGCTTTCAATTTTAATCTTGAATAGTTCTTCACCATTTGGAGAGAATATAGTTAATTCTCCTGGATTTCCCTTCCAAATAGAAATCACAAAAGCAGCTTGAGCTCCAGATTGCGCTATACGAGAGATAAGTTCCTCGATGCTCATACTACCACGGTTGAAACGTTCAGCTCCTGGAAGTACTGACGAGAGATCACGCGCAAATGACCGAACTCTATTGGAAGTCCTTCGTGAAGTTGTGATAAGAACACTTAGCAATGCAATTCGGCTCAAGTTTATTCTTCTGAAGAGTTATCTTTTTCCTCATCAGTTGGAACAACAGTTTCCGCATCAATAACTGATTCTTCGGCTTCATGTTCGATGTTTGGAAGGAAATCGAGTACTTCTTCAATTTCCTGATCATCACGTAACGCTAAGAAGTCTCCTGCAACTCTTTGAGCAATAGCTCTTTTTGCAGCCCTGCCTGCATCAGTATACGGTACATACGCACCGCCAGCAAAAACAAGTCCGCATTTGTTGCATTTCCAGAGCCCAACAGCCTCTCGCTTAAGTGCCCGTGTAGCGCATGAGGGACAACGATTCGGTTCACTCGCCTTTTTCTCAATATCAAGTACACGTCGGCGAAGCTTAGCGCCGTATCTAGCTCCGAATCTTCCTGTGCTACCAACTTTCTTCATTCGTGCCATGTTTATCTTCTCCATGTAATGGCTTTTTTCACATGTAGGATGTGAGAGGGCTGTAGAGCCTATCAGTCGCCCGCATGTTTCTCTTATTAGCATACCTATTGGTAAACAATGATAGTGTGCTCATACTCTGAGTTGAGCACACCATCTGTTTTTATTCAATCAATTTTACAGCATCATCGATTATTTTTCTGATGTCCTTTGCCTGACTCATGGCCATACTCATGGCTTGGTCAATCAAATCAAGTGAGATTGCACCCATTCCACCGCCTTTCTGCAAAGCTGTGAAATTGTCGTTCTGGTCAACAGCCATGGTTAGACGACAGTCTTGAACAAATTCCTCTTTTAGAACTGGATCTAGGATTAGGTGTTTGCCAATTTTCGCAACAGTGTGTTCAATTGCGATGTTTTTAATTGGCAAAGCAATGAGCTTCCCAGTTTCTACAAGTTCATTATCTTCTACAATCATCTCAGGGTATCTTGTTGTCATCAGTGCAGTATTCACGGCAATAGATGACGCATCAATGAGATTTCCATCATACTCTAGAGGATATACGTCTGCAAAGACTGTGTATACTTTCTTTCCTTCTTCAATGCAGAGGCCCTTAGCATCCACAGTTTCTGACTCACGGACGCCACGATCAACAATCCTTGCTAGTTCGATAGCATCCTCCTTCGGAGGACCTAATTCGAATAGTGGAGATGCTATTGGAGACATCTCAGCTGTCACCATAGTGACACCTTCATCAGGAGCGTCAGGATATGGCTCACCAACTAGAACCTTAACTCCAGCAACAACACTTGTATCACCCAGATGGACTAGAGCTGATCCCTCTGCTTTTGCCGGTACGACATCAGCTTCGATTATAATTTCACGAAATTCGTCGAATGCGCGTCCGTCGATACGTTCTCCTTTATTTAGAAGATCAGCAATGAATTCGCGATCAATGCGACTGATGGTTTCTGCTGTGAAATCACCCATTCTACTCATCCTCCATTAGTTCGGACTCGCCAAGGTCCATTTCAAGTTCATCTTCAAAATCATCATCATCGTCATCATCTCCATCATCTGGAGCTTTTCGAACATATGCTCTCTTGAGTGCGTCCTTTTGTAGTTCATGAATGTACTTGCAGGCTCCAAGTCCCATTTGCATGCATTCAATCAACTCTTCTTTTGTGAAGAATCCATCTTGCTGAAGGAGTGTCAACTCCTCAGTAGGTGGCATAATTGCCAAAGGAATGTCACCCTGTCCATATTTATCTTCAGCATCCCCTAAGTCTACAATAAGAGTGCCATCAGCCTTCCCAACAGCAACTGCAGGTACAAGTGTCCTCATCGGAATTCCAGCATCTGCTAATGCAAGAGAAGCTGCATTGATTGCAGCACATCTTGTACCTCCATCAGCCTGGATTACTTGAACAAACACATCAATCACAGCCCTTGGAAACTCTTCAAGAAAGATAGCGGGACCTAGAGCATTTGCAATGACCATAGAGATCTCTTTTTCTCTTCGAGAAGGAGCTGGCTTTTTCCGATCTGGCACTGAGAATGTAGCCATCCTATATGTTACACGAAGGTATGCCCTATCATTCAGTGTCAAGTGTCTTGGATGCAGCTCTCTTGGTCCATAGACGGCAGCTATAATGTATGTCTTGCCTTGCCTAATCGACGCGGAGCCATCTGCTTGTTTCAGAACACCCACTTTCAATTCAATTGGTCGTAATTCATCAGGTCTTCGACCATCAACTCTTAAGCCCTCTGGACTAATCAGAAAATCAGGCTTTGATTCAGGACTCATCACTCATTCACTTCCTCTTTGTTATCTTTATCATCTTCTTCTTGACTATCAGATGCTTCTTCGATATCTGGCTCAGCAGACTCTATCTGGACCTCAATATCAAGTTCAGGCTCAGTTTCTTCAGCATCAGATGTAATATCACTAGCATTGGAAATAGGTTCATCATCTTCAACAACTATGTCCTCAGCCTCAGTCATGGATTCATCATCACTACTCTCAACGATCTTATTCTCACGCATCTTATCCATCTCTTCTGCAATCATTGTACTTATTCGATCAGTAAGATTAGATGTGTGTGCTTGTTCTTCAATTGTCTTGAATGCTTTAATTGCAAGACGAAGAATTGCGATATCATTAGCTTTTATCCAGATTCGACCATTTTGACCTACCATCGAATCAATTCTCAAATGATCATTAATCATATTAATCATGGACCCTCGTCTACCGATGATACGTGGAATCTTAGCAGGACTGACTTCAAGAATCATTCCACCTTGTAGAACTTGGAGACCCCGACCTTTCATGGTAAGGAATGGGCCACTTACTCTGTCAAAAGCTTGTACTTCTGCAGAAATCACATCACCAATATTCATGTATTCTGAGATGTCATCAGAGTATGGTCTTCTCAATGCATTATTTGCATGAAGAGATGCACCATAAGGACCACCAATATCTACTTTCCAATTATTACCGGCAACCATTGTAATGATACCGATGACTAAATCGCCCTCTTTCGGAATATACGCACCTTCGAGAGCAACAACTTTCACAGTGTTACCCCTGAGCTCTGCCAAGCCTACTAGAGAGGAATATATCTTGTCATCATCGTGATATGTACCATAAGAGGCTCTATACCTACCTTCAGCAAGTAATTGTCCTGGTACTACCACTTCACGTTTTTGAAAATATACTGCCAATTATTCATTCCCTTCTATTTCATTTTAATTATAATTCAAATTATCAAGTTTAATTACCTTACAACTTCGATTCTAATTTGGCCTTTAGTGAGTTTGTTTAGTTCATCATAGAGATCCTGTCTTTTTTGTGCGGGCAGTTCAACCAAACCATTCCAAGAGCCATCAAGATTCCATGACTCCGATTTGATAATCCCAGCATTTGCTACCATATTGTAACCTTTTCCGGCATAGGCAGCAGGGATAGTAATCTGAAGTTTGACACTTTCAAAGGATATTGGGATGATTACTCTAAGAGCTTTTACAACATTAGGAATTTGTTCATCCACACTAATGAATGGATCAACTCGCACCTTTGCTTCTTCCATTGCTTGTCTGATTCTATCCGGCGGATGAGGATGACCAGTCTGTGGATTCATAGCACGTTTCGAAATATTATCTATGATTGCATCTGTCTTCTCCTCAATGAGTTGAAGCCTTTGTTCATGGGTGAGTTTGAACTCCCCAAATTTGATTATTTCAGGGGCAATATCAAAGATGTCATCAGAACCAAAAGCATCTTTGACTAAATTCTCAGTCGCATGCTCACCACGCTTTGCATCTTCATAGATTTTGTACGACTTCAAGATATCTTGTAAAGGAATATCTTCTCCTCGCCGATACGCAAACGCCAGATTTGGATCGACTAAAATCTCGAATCGGAGATGACCTTTCTTGATACCAATAACAACGGCATCGAGATCTACCCATTTATCACCAGTTTTTCTACCAGATCCTCCACCCATCATGATTTCTTCAACTCCTATTTTTCGTTCCAGATTTAGGAGGATTAAGATGTTTCTCAATCTCCACACGGGAGAGCTTCTCGAATTTTCGTGTAGCTACAGGTATCTTGGCAATCTCAACATTGTCAGCATTGAGATCCTTTTCGCTTGCTTCATGAAGGGCACCAAGAGCAATTTCAATAGCTTTGGAGAGAGTTTTCTCTCGTGAATAATGTTTCTCTAAATACTCACCGGCTTTTGCAGTACCCTTTCCGATGACTGCAGCTAGAAAGCCCCAGTATGTACCTACAGGGTCGGTGACAAATAATCGTGGCGTTCCATCATGATCGACAGAGCCAATAATCATTGCCACACCATATGGTCTAGCACCACCACCTTGTGTGAATTCAGCCTTCTTGTCACAGATATGTTCCGCAATTACTTCAGCAGGAACTGGTTCTTCGTAAGTCAACCAATACGACTGCGCCTTAATCCTTGCTTCGTATATGAGCTTCCGTGCATCAGCCATAAGACCGGCTGTTGCAACGCCTATATGATCTTCAATCTTCGTTATCTTTTCCACACTATCAGGTTCTTGCAGTGGTTGAATTCTCTTCTCTGTGAGAAGTATCACACCTTCATTGACAAGTACACCTATAGAGGTCTCGCCCAACTCTACTGCTTTCTTTGCATATTCTGCTGCAAATATACGTCCATCAGGACTAAAGATGCTGGTACTCATATCATAACCAGCGCCAGAGATTCCAAACACAATGTATACCTCCAGGGAATCATCCAAACTATTCGGAAGTCAGAACCTTATTAGTGGGCATAGCTGAGCAGTTCCGAAGAGTTAATTGACCCTTTCCTGTGAGCCGTAAGTCCTTTTATCACTAGGCTTATGGCAACTCTTCGGATAAACCACTTAAAGCTTCTGTTACATCCGCTAAAGTACTGCTGTTATTCATTGTATACTGAATAAATCACTCTCGTATTAATCTTGCAAGAGATAGAGATAGACAATAAAACCCAATGAAAAAACTGCTGTTACACCACCAACTACTGCTCCAAACATAAGCCACGACATAGCCACGACTAGAATGTATGTCAAGACAGTTTCAAACCAACCAGCTCTGACCTGATTAATGAATAATCGAAGATTCGCAATCGTAACTACAAGAAAAATGAATACTCCCAACATTAATAGTGACTCGATGATAATCGTGATATATGGATTGATATCATTGAGCGTGTCGATTGGACTTGTTTCAACCTCGATAAGAGAAGTCCAAGCCCATAGTGTGAGCGCAATAATCATGAATACAACAGTAAGAATCACTGTAATCACTGTGGATCGTATCATTTCGCTTCTTTCTGGAACATCGTCGCTCACTGTTGTTAACACCAACCTTGAAATTCGAGGGTTTATGATTTCCTCTTAAACATACCGACGGAATCAAGATTGTGCTCTTGTTTCCCCTCTGACATTTCTATTATTCCTCGAAGTAACGACCCGGCGTAATACAGCCAGAGTATAGTTTGGAGATTGCTGATCAATACTAGTGGCTATGTTCGTCTTGAGATTCGGATATTGTGGACTGATCAAAGACTTGTGTCAAGTCAACAGAATTAGAAATCAATTCGTCAATGTCCACATGAACTCGTTCTCGTACTCGCTTAATCTGAAGTGCGAGAATATATGATAAAGCGGCGAGTAATCCAGCAATTGCGCTAGGAGATACATACACAACAAATGATGTTCCAATCCCTACTAGTTCAGCAATAAGGGCAATTAGAAAGACAGAGAAGATGACCCCTCGTATTGATTTCACGATCTCATTTGAAGCAGCAGCTGGAGCAACCATGATTGCATAGACTAGAATTGCACCAACAGCCTTTGTAGCAAATGCAATAGCTAACGATGAAACAATAAGCATAAGATAATGATACGCACGCGAGTTCATACCTTGAGCCGTGGAACCCTCCATGTCCACACTTACATAGACAAACTCCTTGTTAAAGAGTAATGTTATGAAGACTAAGAGGATGGTTGTACCAACTAAAAGAATAACATCAAAATCGTTTAGCAGGAGAATATCTCCAATAAGATAGCCCCAAATCTGCGGAACTCTATAAGGTGGTATATAGTACATTAGAAAGACAGCTAGACTCATGGACAGAGCAAAGGAAACGCCCACTGCTACCTCCATCTTCTGTGAGATACCAGATTCACCAGCATATCCAGTAAAAACTGCTACTAGCACACTAAAGAGTAAAGCTCCTAGTACTGGATCAAACCATGGTACAAGACCTGTATCTTGGAGGAAAATTCCAAGTGCAGTTCCTCCAAGTGCCGCATGAGCGACACCAGATGCCATAAAGGAGAGTCCACGAAAGACAAGAAAAGTCCCACTCGCAGCTGCAATCACTGCAATCAAGAAAGCTCCAAGTAGAGCTCTTTGAAGGAATGGACTTTGAATAATAACTTGAATGATATCAATCATGACGATCAATCCCCGAATCTTGAGTCATACAATACCTATGACCAGAATGTTCCACAATCCTTGCACTGGGACCATAGACCTTTTTGATTAGCTCCGGATCCATTATTGAGCATGGTTCGCCAATGCCAATTACAGTATTCTTCAGCAGAAGAACATCTTGGACTAGAGTATGGATAGGATTAAGGTCATGTGTGACCATGATTATGCTGACATCATTTTCTTTATGATATCTGCCTAGTGCGTCTACTATTAGATCTTGACTCTCATTATCTGTACCTGCAAGAGGTTCATCGAGCACCAAAATGGATCCCTCACTTGCCAAGGCCCTAGCAACAAGCACGCGTTGTCGTTGTCCTCCTGACAGCTCAGGAAAAGGATGTTCCCAAAGCTCGTCCATGTTTACCTGTCGCAAAGCCTCTTTTGCAGCAGCAATATCTTTTGGTGATGAAAGGCGTGGAGGAAGTTTCTTAACGAGTCTACCCATGAGTACAATATCTTTCACCTTCATTGGTACTGAGAGTTCTATTCGATCACGTTGAGGAACATAACGTACGATTTTACGAATCTTTCCCGCTTGCTTGACTGAATCATAGCCATTCACTTGGATAAATCCTCGAGCCGGTTTAATAAGACCAAGAGCTGTCTTAATGAGAGTAGATTTACCTGATCCATTAGGTCCAATTATTGCCACGAAACTCGGTGACTTGATTTTAAATGTCACATTGTATAGTGCTAATTCACCATTTGGATAACGAACAGCAAGATTCTGAGCTTCAATTAAGGGAACAGAATTCATTATTATCCACCTCCAACAATAGTTGAAAAAGCTCTCAAGACTTTTTTCTGAGACCTCAACTTCTTTAGAAAATCCCTTACAAGTTGAGCATCTGCCTCGATTATGATTACCTCTGTGCAATTGCCTTCTGTTGTATGTGCGTGTACTGTTGCTGTGATGTGTTCTTGAAACTCGTGTTGTACAGCACTTATGGCATGATCGTGTCCTTTCTTATGATACAATGCAGTTATAATCGCTGTAATAGTCCCTTCTGCTTTTTCAAGAGACCTGTGCTCAGATAACAGGGATTGTACAGCGTGACGAACTACCTCTGACCTGTTAGAGAACTTACCTTCATTTCTTAGATTCTCCAACTCCTCAAAATCCGAATCGGACATCGATACTGCAACGATTGGCATATTTCTCACCAAATAGGCTAGATTCAAGTTAGTAACTATTTCACAATCCTTAATAACATTTCAGAAGGAGCACACCATATTCTGAGAGATAATAGCATTTTGTCTGGTGTGATGAAATTGAAACAGAAAAGATTGGCAATTATTTTCCTCCTCCTGTTGGTTCTTCCTCTTATGTTAGGATGTGTTACAATTGAAGTACAGGCACAGACCGAACCAGTACATGAGGTTGCCGTGTCTGTACCATCATTGGCTGGAATAGTAAAAGACATTGGGGGTGATCTTGTTGCTGTATCATCTCTTCTCGACCAGGAAGCAGATCCTCACGCAGTGACAATGACAACAGAGATATTAACCATGGCAGATGCTGCTGATTTACTCGTTTTAACAGGTCACTTTCATTGGGAAGAAGAATTAGCTAATCAGACATCGACACCATTTATTACACTTCATTCAGATAGTGCATTAGCAAATTACGAAGACTTTGGAGCAGCTTATTCTCCGCTCCCAGGACTCATTGAATTGCCAAGTGAAGACGAAGAATTAGTCCATGAAGGGAATCCACACGCATACTGGCTTTTACCAAGAAATGCAATAGCTATTGCAAATGCAACACGGATGGCATTGACAACCATCAACTCAACACTCACTAATTATTGGAATGATAATTTTAGTGACTTCGAAAATCACATGAATAACCTACAGTCCCTAATTGATTCGCTTGATGAAACATATGGCTTTTCATCCCTGCGAGCTGTTGTCGTTTCTCCAGCGGAGGCATATGTTGCTGAAACCTTCGGTATTGAGTGTGATGCAGTCCTTCAAGTCGAGGATATAACACTCTCAGGAGCTCAATTACTTGAAGTACAGTACGCGTTACAAAATGGATCTGTCACCTTGATTTTGGGTTCAGATTTGGCCCAGTTTCAAACAGGCGGCGAATTTGCATATCAACTCCAGACAGACTATGGGGGTACTCTCATCTGGTGGAAGACTGTGTTCTACGGTGACATGGATTATTTCTCTATGATGTCGTACAATCTTGGAGCACTTGTTTCAGGATTGGAGGGACGATCAGGGACGATCATACAAGACCCAACGAATCTTGTATTTTTAGCTCTATCCATTGTATTTGCCACAATTGCTGTTATTGAAGGAATTCTATTAATTCAGAGAGCCAGAGCAGATTGAAAAGAACTCTATTCAACATGGGTACCAAGTTTCATATTGTAGACTATTTTTTCCAACTCGAGAAGTTCATCTTGTAGTTGATGATATCGCTCATTGAATTCATCAATGCCTATCAAACCAGATTTCTTATCAGTAACGAGTTGTTTCAATTCTTTTTGCCGTTCATGAATTTGCTGTTTAGTCTGCTCCCACTTCTCACTCTCTTCAGAAATTGATTCGCTCCAGCTCGCACTTGAATAAACACCCTGTTCAAGCTTCTGAACTAGTTCATCAAGTGACTCTCTGATTTCCGCAGGATCTTTGTCTGATTCCTTCTCACTCAAAATAGACACAACTCAATTTGTGTTCTTAATGCAATCAATATATGCCTTCAGTTTGAACATGAAACTACACGAATATGAGATGGATGAAGAGTAAGATAAACAGAATGACGCTTTCAAGACAATAATTACTTTATCAACTACTGTTAATTCCTCGCTGTCAACTGTGTCTACCCTTTAGTGTCCATGTATCATTTCCCAGAGGCTTTGTTCGTCCTTTACAACTTCTTCTGGAAGTTGAAATACTCTGCCACCTGACATTTGAGCAATCAGATAGATTCTACAAGTGCGTTCTACAAGATT
>JAEOUN010000072.1 GCA_016839245.1 Candidatus Thorarchaeota archaeon | reverse complement strand
TTACATGGAAATCAGATCATGAAGGTGCTCGTCAATTTAGAAAATGGTTGTTGAAGTACTCAAAGAAAAAATAGATGTCAATCATATAAGTCATTGATTAAAAAGAAGAAGTAAAAGCATCCCTGTATGAGATGCTTTTTCTACCTTTAGATGATTTTGACTTTCTTTCCAACCTTCTCATAGGCTGCTAGAGCTATATCTAGCTGTGCCTTGGTCAGACCGGAGTTCATCATGTTTCTGATTCTTGCCTTGTCACGAGCAACCATTGGGAACACGATAGGCAATGCGAGGATGCCTTCTTCCATAAGACCGTCACTGAGTGCAACTGCCTTTGAACTCTCACCACACATTGCAGGGATAATAGGAGTCATACTGTTACCTGTGTCAAAGCCCATCTGCTGGAGACCCTTGATGAAGTACTCACGGTTCTCCCAGAGAGTCTTGACATGCTCCTCCTCGGTCTCGAGGACATCGATTGCCGCAATGCAAGCTGCAGCAGTAGCTGGTGGGTGTGAAGCACTGAGTAACCAGGAACGGCTTTTGTTCAAAGCATAGTTCACCATGTCACGGCTTCCAGATACGTGACCTCCCATGACTCCAAATGCTTTTGAAAACGTTCCCATCTCAAAATGAACATCTTTGTGGGTGAGGTTAAAGTGTGAGACAATACCTCTTCCACCCTTGCCTAAGACGGCCTCTCCATGCGCATCATCAACATAGATCATTGCTCCATGTGGCTTTGCAGCTTTTACGATTCCATCAAGAGGAGCAATATCTCCATCCATGGAAAACACACCATCTGTGATAACGAGCATTCTTCTTGGTTTTTCCTTTTCTGCCTCTTGAAGTACTCTCTCAAGGTCAGCCACATTATTGTGTTTGTAGACAAAACGTGTCGCTTTCGTAAGTCGTACACCATCGATGATTGAACCATGATTTAATTCATCACTGATGATTGCATCTTCTTGGTCAACAAGCTGGGGGATGAGACCCTCGTTTGTTGTAAAACCTGCACTGTAGGTGAGTGATGCTTCAGCGCCTTTGAATTGTGCAAGACGTCTCTCTAGCTCAAGATGGAGGTCCATAGTACCTGCAATAGCACGTACAGAGCCTGAACCGACGCCATGAGTTCTAATGGCTTCAAGAGCAGCCTCCTTAAGTTTAGGGTGATTGCTAAGGTTAAGATAATTATTGGAGCAAAGCATGATGACATCTTTTCCATCCATCTTTGCCCTTGGGGTGCTAGGACCCTCTAGTTCTCTAATTCTCCAGTTTAAATTCTGCTCGACTAGTTTGTTGTACTCGTCGCGCATCCAACTTGTTGGGTCTCTCATGATTTTCACCGTATATCCAAAAACGGGGTTTGTACGCCATGAACAGTGGCGTATTTGATTCCGTGCTCAAATTTATGCCTATATTAGGGCTTCGTTGCAGACAGATGTTTCCAGAATGTGCTACATTTTGTTCTCTACTGCGCTGTTGGAAATAGAATGGAAAAGTATGTCTCTTAATTATACGTCAAGTTACTCAAATGCATTTACTTGGTCAGTAGAGTCGATGCGCTATTTCTCACCTTCAATTGTTTTGGACATGGTAAGGGTCTCCCCCCTTTGTTACCAATTCCTACCAACTCGTTTTCATGGCTCAACGTCTGCTAGAGATTATATTGAAAGTCTGCTTGCAATTGCTGAAGCTAGTATTGTTACATCCATCTTTTTCAAGAAGATTTGAATAGACTGCAATTCATTCCTAAGTTCCTCTAAGGATGATGTCTGAATCAACAGCCAGTTCTCAACACCCTCCTTAAGAGTGTCAAGACTGACTTGATACCTTCTGGGTCGTGGTAGTAGCTTCACCGTGATAAATCCTCGACTTGTGAGTCTGCTCAGTCGGTCATATAATTGAGTCTTCTTTAGCTTTGATGAGCTTGATAATTTATCAAGGATATCCATAGCTGATGGAAATTTTCCATGTGATTCTTTGTACTTTGATACAGCATTTATGATACTTGCATCAGTGGGTGTGAGTATTTGATCTATTAGATATTTCAAAGGCTCTTCTTCCAAGTCAATACTTAGAATTGGCAAATCAATCAATTATTACACCATCCTAACTGATGTGCGCAAGTAGAAAATGAGCATCAAAACAATATGATAAGAATTTTTTACGGTTCAATTTATTTTCATCGCCAAAATTCCGATTATTGTACTGAACAATGACGGGACAATCCTATTATTATTGAGTTACTTATTGGAAAAGAATATTCATCAAATTGCAAAAATTTGATTAGATAACAAGGCTTGTATGAACAACGATGACAACTAATCCGTCTGAAATTAATTTTGAATCATCTCTAAAGTTGATTCAATCAATTCACACCAAAATAATGGTGCCAAAGGACTTCCAGAGAGAACAGGCAAATCACAGACATTCAATTGTTCTTGATAATGCCATTGTTGGATGTAGATTTGATGAAGTACTAGTTGAAGTACTGCGAAGACTGAAAATGGGAATTGTCCTTGATAGAAATACACACCATTCTAGAACTTCTTGGTTAGCAGGAACAATTGGCGATGAGAATGTATTGATAGTTTTGGATTCTATTATTAAAAATGGAATCACTAGAGCATCCGTTGATATTTGGAGTGATATTGATAATATTCAACTCGCGATATTCCAGGTGATGCGTGATACCCCACTTGGCGAAGTTTCAGAGGACTACAAGACAATCGATGTATATTGGTTTCTAACTAAGGACAATAAGGATAATCAACTTGCAGTGGAGCTATCATCTAATATTAATGACTCAAGGTTACTTGATGAAGATATTTACTTTTTTGTCAATTATCAAGGCACCTTCACAGATCGATTCTGTGCAAGTTTTCCTGTCAATGATGAAAGAGTCTCTGTAGCAATAGATCTAACAGGTATTTTTGCTTCATATAATGGTAACCTTCAGGATCCATACTTGACTCTTTACATTGGCGATGCTGAATGGAAATCAATTGAGAAATACAATCGCATCTGTTTCACATGGAAGGATGCATTAATACATCAAGTAAATCAGCATTTATTGAAAGGAACAAGGTTCACGAGTTTCTCACAACTCTCTGATCTTCTAAATCTGAATGATGCTGATGATTCCTTTACAGTAAAGAAATTGTTTCTAGATTTTTGTAAAGGTCAAGAGGTTACTGGTTGTAGGAGTCAACGTAGATCGGATCATTGTTCACGTGCCATAATTCTTACAGCTCTGGTCATCTGTTATAACCCCCCTCGAGGGCTCTCTGGTTATCTTGAAATGATTCTCGATTCAAAAGAGATAGATCTAATATCTAACTTGGGATCTGAACGGACGTGGCGTGAACATTTATCTGGCATAGTCAATCTAGCTCAGGATTTTATACCAACACCAGTTAAACTATCAACTTCTAAAAAGGATCGAAAACCCGGTCGGCCACCAACACAATTGATACCCACGACTCCACCTGCAATTCTATTTGACATTTTTGTCAAAACGCCTGATAGTCTAATCTGTCGCCTATGTCGATTCAATGATTAATGCAGTCCTGTGCTATCATTTACGTTTTACAATACCATCTTGGGTGATTTCAACATTGACTCTCCCGATTTCTACGAGCTCTTGAATTCTTGCCCTTATGTTGTCTTCTGATATTCCTGACATTGATGAGAGTCTATTTAGTGTGATTTCATCATATGATTGAATGAGCTCCAACACTCTCATGGAATCTTCTGATTCAATAAACACGGTGGACGAACCTGCAACTCTTCTTTTCCAACCAAAATATCCAACCAATGCAACTACTCCAATACAAAGAGAGATTTCAACTGCAAGGACTACTGGCGGAACAAAATTCGGAATAACGAGTACTCCAAGTCTTGATGCATTGTTCCATGGTAGAATCAGAGGATAGAACAAATTATGAACTCCCATCCCAGATGGATAGAGCATTATTGAAATTCCCAATCGGGATCCTAATCCAGCATTGAACTCCTCCAAAGGAAGTCTAAATTCATAGTGGACTCCATCAGTCTTAGCTGTTGATACTGCCATAAAACCTTCTGGGACTTGTGTGATTCTGATTCCACTGATTTGACCGTCTTCTGAAGATACTAGAGCTTGGATTTCATTATATCCTTCCCACGCGGTCGGAGAACCTAAATTGTACCAGATTGACATTGCCGGCGTTCCATTATATCCGTTATATGCATTATCGAGAGTTCCATCAACAATCAAAGCCGCCCTCGAATCATGACCACTCTTTATAGGTGAGTCGATTGCTATGTAGATAAATATCTCATCGCTAGCAATCATCACATCAACGGGGAATGTTATTCCATCAATCCTAACGAGATTCAGTGTGTTCAATGTAATCGCTGGCCATTCGTTTTCTTCAATGATTCCATCAATTATCGGTGGTTCAGTCATTCTTCTCGCAATCAAGACTGGTGGTTTACCCATAGTATTGAAGATATATCTAGCATTTGCCCAATTGTTGTATCCATAACTATCTACACAATAAACATCCAAGGCATGTTCTCCTACAGCTGATGGCAACCGAATGTCATACTGATCTACTCCTGAACGATTAGCTGCTCCATCCCACGACCAGTAGAGTGTTCCATTATGACCAACTGGTGTCACATCTATTGGATCTCCTGCAAGATTCATAGTATTATTTCCTGGACTATCTAATGAGATGAAAGGAGGAGATTCTGATATCATTGAATGATGTTCTTTTATTGTAATACTATCAATGATTACCCCACCATTAGTGGTTACATTTCTAAATTCAGTAACGGCTATTTTGAAATGAAGTGGTCCTGTTGGCATTTCATCTCCAATCACTGCCACTCTTTCACCATCAACATATCCAATAAGGACTGATGAATTCCACACAAGTCTATAAGTATGAAATACAGATGAATCGAGTCCTGAAATCATCTTGGATGTCCGTTGTCCTAATTCAGTTGATACTTCCTCGAGCATTACTGTCGAGAGTGCACCTTGAAAGAGAACAGAGCTGTTTCCAAACAAATAGTTCCATTCTGTTATTGGTGTTGTATTTGTCCACCCTACGCATACAGCAGTTTCTGCTTCGACAAGTTTCATTCGAATTATAGCTTCAAATCCTACCTCAAACGTTTGAATTGATGTCAAGGTTCTGAATGAATGCCTTGATGCATTCATTTGAAATTGCTCGTCTTTAATCCAACTAATGCTTCCATTTCCATAAGATTCTAGATTCCAGATAGTTTGGTTATAGCCTGGAAATTCATTAAAATCATCATATAATACAGACTCTCCAATATTTGAAGGTATAATGAGTTTTCTTTCATTACTGATATGGCTGATATTTTCTGCGTGTGTTTTTTCTAGATTATAATCAACTCTTGTACAAGAGAAACATAGTATAATTAGAAATACTGTCATAATTCTTTTACTTGTTAATCTCATACCAACTCTCCTCCATTTTTAGAATTGTTTCCTCTATTATTAGATTCTTCAAGTTCTCTAATGAAACCTTGTTCAAATTCAATAATTGAAATGTCTGCTAATCCTCTACTTACAAGGATTCCTACTAGCTTTTCAACTCTCTTTTTTTCTATTCCTGAAAGGCGTGCAAGTCGATCTAATGATATTTTGTCATATGAGTATAACAATGTCTTAATTCGTTCCAGTTCTTCATCATTAAGATGACTCTCAAGTGTTACTCTTCTTCTTGAGGAGATAACATAAAGTATCCCGAATAATCCAAGAAGAACAAGAAGTATGTTACCACTCATCACAAGAGATGAAATTGTAGGATCTATGCGAGTGATTCCTGTACTTTTCACTACAAGTAAGTCCGAAAATGTACCATATCCTAAATGTGTGGGGAAAAATGATTCATATCCTCCTCTTGATATAATAATACCAATTCCAATTCCTCGTGAGGCATTGCCATTGACACTGGTTAAATCCAAAAGAAGTTCAAAGGATGCCTTATCACTTTGCATCGAGCTTGCAGTCATTAATCCCGGGAATTCTGATTTTGAAATCTCAAGTCCTGCTGGAGAATAGATTTTTGAAGATGCTCCATAGGAACTTGGTGTTCCTATAGTAATACTAATGTCTTGCAAAAATGCTAACTCTTCATTATTCCACTTTCCATCACCATTTCCATCAATCAATATGGATAAATGAGAGTTCCATTTATCTGCAAGTTTGGATTCAATACCTATGTAGATGGTTTGTCTCCAAAATGAGAGATAGACTGTAAGTTCTTCATAGTGTCTGTTTTCATTCATGGCACGTACTATTGATACCAATGAATCTCCCTGTTCTCTATCATTTACATCTCCATCAATTAATGGTGATGTTCTCATTTCTGGGCAAAGTTCAACCATGGTTTGTTGGACAATTTCAAAATAATATGTAGTTGAATTCCAAATATCTAGAGCATTCCTTGCAAATACCTCAAGTGTGTGTAATCCAATAGTTTGAGGAGTACTGATGTCCCAAGGTGCATCAATGGTTTCATTGTTATTATTATTCCATGAATAGATGAGGACTCCATCTGATCCGTAGAGATCGAAATCTATTTCATCATAATGACTTAATTGAGAACCATTTAGTGGCCATATGAGGTCAATGCATGGATAATTGAGATTGTATGAAGAGAGTGACGATACTCGTACGTATTCCATACATAATTCGTCTTCTTCTGACCTCTCATAATGGCCTGAAGTTGTAATGATAAATGGGAGTCCAATAAGTGGTATTCTACGACTTATGACGACACTTTCTTCATTATCAACGAAAAGCTTGACTAGTGTTGTACGCCACTCCATCTTAAATTGATGAACAGTACGAAGAGATATGTTTTCGACAGGAGCTGCGATTCTCTCTCCATTGGAATAGCATACTAAGCAGAGTTCATTATCCCAATAATCAACAAATACTCCATTTTGTGACAATCGAAGATTTGCCTGCCACTCATTACTTGAATCAATTACTCTATCACCCCATCCAACTGCAAAATAACATAAACCCTCAGAGAATGTTAAGTTGAACTCTGCTATTACATTTGTTCCAGTCTCAATTATTGATTTTAGAATAACATAAGATATTGGCTTAGCTCGTAGGATAAGCCGGTCTTCATCCTCCCAAGTAATAGGAGGATTGCTATGGATTGAGAGATTCCACAGTGATGTATTAAATCCAAGAGGGACAGTATTAAAATCGTCTTCAAATAATACGTCTGATGTTTCTGCAGGTCTATGAGTAGCCTGTGGGATTTTGATGTTTGAATGAACTGGAATCAGAGGGAGCTGTTTCTCACTTGCAATAACAGAATTACTTTGGTGAGCGAAATATATACTCAATAATAGGACTACAACTAATAGAATCATAGTACTCCTCTCAGGAATCTATATCACCTCCACCATGCAATAGAGTAATTGCTCATGTGGCAAAGCAAAACGGATTGAAAAGACTTACTCTTGATTCCATTATAGACTCTAATTCTTGAGAATTTCAGTTTCGATGAAGGTTGGCAGACCGGCTGATTCAGGATTTCTATTGAATATAGCGTCAAGATATTGAATTGCTTGCGATAGAGCATTTTCGATATCTACAACGAATTTTCGATCAACTGTCTGTACCTGATAGATAGAGATTGGTCCCCAGACATCCTGCTTCAAGGCATCTCTCATCTCTTTTTCTTGTTCATGATCGAGGATCATTTTATCTCCGAAGTACTTGAAATCCAATACTTTCTTCAGTCTGGCAACCAGAATCATTGGCAACTTCTTTTTTGCGCCAGTATTATCGTTTACATACGAGCGATATGCAATAAGTTGTCCCTTAAGAGGTTGGGATTGCTCTAAATCAACTGCTTCAACAATTTTGCCTAATCTATATTTTCCGAGATTCCTCTCTATCCACACTTCTTTGTTCAGTTTTTTCATCTCTTTTGTGGGTATCCAAGAGGTCTTCCATTTTCGGAATAATTCCATATCCCCTGGAATGCATGACTCCAGTTGAACTTGTTCTCTAGCTTTTCCTTTAGGCTCGATAAACAATTTTACTTTCATATATTCAACAATCCTATTACGAACTCCATACCATTCTGGGCGGAGAAAAAGATAAGGATTATCTATCTATAGATGATGAAATCTCATTTGTGTTTGATGAATGATCCATCTCTATACTCTCTAAATGCCTTCTCTAGTTCTTCTTGAGTATTCATAACTATTGGTCCATACCATGCAATTGGCTCACTAATGGGTTTTCCAGAGATTAGTAGAAAACGAGTTGAGCAATCACCTGTCGAAACAACGATTTCATTGCCTTTATCAAATATCACCAATCTATCTGATTCTATTAGCTTATCTTGACTAAAGATGCCTTGTCCTTCAAAGACATATGCCATGACAGTATGGTCTTTCATTATTATATGTCTAAACTCAGTCTTTGGTGGTATGAATACATCAAGATATTCAGGTTCCGTAACAATCTCCTTTATTGGACCCTGGACTCCGCCAAATTCTCCTGCTATTATCTTTACACGAATGCCTTCATCTGTCCTAACTTCTGGAATACCTGACTCCTTTAGGTCTCGATATCGTGGATTCATCATTTTATTGGAACTAGGGAGATTTGCCCAAAGTTGGAAACCTCTCATTGCTCCTTCTACTCTTTTCGGCATCTCTTGGTGGATTATTCCACTTCCTGCTGTCATCCACTGACAGTCACCCGATTCTATCGTACCACTATTTCCGAAACTGTCTTCATGTACTACCTTCCCACTCAACATGTACGTTATGGTTTCAATGCCTCGATGTGGATGCCATGGAAATCCTGCTATGTACTCATCAGGATTGTCAGAACCAAAAAAATCGAGTAATAGGAACGGATCAGTCACATCTGTAGTGGAGTTACTGAACACACGCCGCAAAGTCACTCCTGCTCCATCAGAGGTAGTTATACTTCTTAGGATTATCTTAATTGGTCGAATCGTGTTCAATGATTTTCACTCAGCCATTTACTATTGTTAATTTTCTAATATAAAGATTCCATCATCTGCAAAAAGAGGTCACTGACAAATCATTTCTGACACAAATTTCGGATGGCGTGAAACCAGTATCTTATATTGAATTAATGCAAACATCTCACAGGTTGTTCTCATATAGAGAGTAGGTCATCCTGGTAATACACTCTCTCTCAAAGTCCGGTGCCTTAATTTGCACCGGACCTTAAATTATAATCGATTGCTGAAATTCAATTGATGGATTTCTCTGGTGTGTCACAAATCATATTTACGACAGTTTTTGATTTTTCAAACAGAACTCATTCTTTATCTGAGTCGGTACATTCAAATCAACACGTTACTTTAGACAGAAGCGTTAGGAGGCTGATTATAATAAATCCACCATCTAGTAATCCTCATGAATTTGATAGGAATATGTATCTCGAAATATTACGTGATGAACCACCATTGACTCGTTATGTTTCACGCGGCGACACACGTGATGAGATAGATGTCCCTGATCCACACAAAGATGCAGATCGTGCAATTTTTCGAGCTGTTAGGTTCACAATGAAGGATGGTATGCCAAGATTTCAACCAATCTTGGGTAGTGCAGGAGCTGGAAAGACACACCTCTTTTGGGTCTTAAAGGATCAAGAGAACTACTTTGCTGCAGGGAAATTCTTAGCAATCTATGTCCCATCTCCGCCTTCTCCTATACGTGTACCTCTTCATATCCATGCTTGTATTGTGGATGAAGCTGGTGAAGCAATTTTCGATCAGACGGTAGATATGCTCATTCAGAAGTTTGGAGGTCTCAAAGGAGTCACACACGAAGTCTATGATTACACATACGCTCTTGAACGGCTTCTAGTAGATTATCCTGGAATATCAGCTGATGTAGTAAAAGTGCTGTTGAGATATCGTCTTGATCCTTCAACCCACGATCTTGCCAGGCGCTGGTTATTCGGAGATGCATTATCTGACCAAGAGATTGAACGATTAGGCGTTAGAACAATTCTCGAAGAAGATGATGTCACTATGGCAACTATAAAGCTCCTCGTTGAAGGATCTGAACAACCTATTGTCTTCTTTGTCGACGAGATGGAAGGTCCTTACAACACTTATGGTGATGAAGGTGAACGTCATTTTCTTGAAATACTAAAGAGGATGTATAATGAATCAAAGAATATCGTAATTATCGCATCCTGTCTTAGCGAAGTATGGGATCGGATTTATGGTGTGGCAGACGGACCTATGCGTTCAAGGATGGAGGCTCCTATTGAACTGCAGCCTTTTACAAGGAATGATGTGTTGCAATTTGTTCAAGATACTATGAGGAAGTATTGGCAGTTGCAAAATATTGAACCACCTCCCGATTCTCTCTATCCATTCACAGATGAAATCATAGATGATGCATTCTCTCACTCAAAAGGAATTCCCCGTGAAGCCATAAAATATCTCATTCCCCAATTGGATTCAGTACTCTATGAAAAGCCAATTGAGGAGGCTCCTCAACAAGACGATTATGTCATCAAACTTACTAGCACAGTTATGACGGATGCGATTATTGATGCATTACGAGTAGCTGCTTCTCCCTTAGGTATTGAAGTCAACCTTGAGATTGAACCGGAATCCTCGCAAAAGCAGAGTTCCATCATTGTTAATATCACAAAGCAAGGTGTGACCAAGCAAATTGGTATTGATATTCCAAATGTAAAAGACTGGAATCGAAGTGGTGGAGTTGCCGCTTTCTATGCATGTAAGCGATTGAAGACAATAATTGATAATTCCAAAATAGTAGAAGCAATATTGGCTGTGCCAACAGCAACAAAAGGAGCAAAATTTGATGCGATTGTTGAAGAAATCGGCTCCAAATTGCTGATACTGAGGTTTGATACAGACACAGGAACCTCTTTTGTTCAACAAACCAGTGTTGGGAATCTTCCTCATGGATATGCTGAATCTATTACAGGATTAGTCGATACACTATTCGAATGATCTCTAACATACATTGCTAGAGGTGTGAATTCTACAACTCACCTATGTAGTGCCAAACATGATCATAAGCTTATGCAGTTTGTAAATTACTTAGGTATTCACTGATTCTTCTTTGGTCTCTACTTCTTGTTTGCTTTCTTCCTCTTCATCTTTGAAAAAAAATTCTGGCAAGATGATTAGAGCTATAAAGATAACAAGCACAATTGGCAAGCCATATGGCTCGTGCAAGAAAAGAGTGACATAGCCTATATATGGAACAGCTGTCACGACAACACCAATAATATCTTCATATACTCGGTATCCCTGATCTCTTAACGTATTGTTGTCGCCTTGTGTAAAGTATCTATATTCACCATCAACAATTTGAATTTCTTTCACTCTATGTACAATTGGTTTGTCATGATAGTCAGTATTGAATACGATAATATCGTTCAGATAGATTTTATCAGGTGCTCTAGATTGAAGTACAAGAAGGTATCCTACATCAAGAGTTGGAATCATCGATTTACTCTCAACAACAACGAGCGGGGATGAGGTTCCCATTGCAAAACTGAAAGCTCCAAACGATGCCAATGTCGCACCCATTACAATTAAAATTATGAATCCTGTTTTTGTGATTTCTGAACGTTGGTTCCATTTCAATAATTTCCGAGCGCGTTCCATTGGTTGGACTCCTTTCAAATCACATTATTGAAAGACTAATAAAATTGACGAGTCTAGGTTTAATGAGCCCACTTATTTGAAGCGGTTTTAATAATGTTCAATACATCAGCTGCTTCTGCTCTCATATCCGGTTGCCAATTTCTGACATCCTCGACCTTTTTGACCTCATTATGGGCGCAAAGAAAATCTTTGATGATACGAATTCGTTTCTCTTCAGCTTGAGCCGCTTTCATTGCATCTCTTCCAGATGGATACCCTCCCGTTGGCATTTCTGATGTTGAGATGACATACCATGTATCCTCATCAATTTTCGTGACAACTATCTGAGCTGGGCTTGGTTGGATATGTTCCTCAAAGAGAATAGAGTCACCTGGAATGATTGGTTCTCCACTTTCTTTACCAAGACCATCTGAACCGAACATTTCTTCGTCGAATTCAAACAGAACTTTCTCAATTGCTTTTTTGAGAATATCTAATGACGCTTCAACAATGATTCCCTCCTCTGTATTAATTTGATAATTGTTGTTGCGTTTAGTCATATCTATCCCTGTTCTTTCAGAATTTCTCCGGTGTTTAATCTTTGTTATATGTCCTGAGAGTGATATTCAATTGAAACACCTTATCTCTTAAAAGGAAGAAGATAGAACGATTCTTGGAGTTTCTAAGATGCAGATACAGACAATCAAGTCAAAGGATCTTGCAGCACTATCATACTCTGCAAGTTCGGATGGAGAAGCGATGATCATCGATCCTTGTAGTGATGCCGCCATTTACAAAAGATTAGCAGATGAAAATAGTACTGAAATCAGATACATATTTGAAACTTACAGAAATGAGGATTATGTTACAGGGCGTCTTGAACTTCAATCATTGATACCAAGTGCAGAGATTTGTCATAGCAACGCAACTCCTTTTCAATATGGTAATCATATTATTGATGAATCTGCTGGGGTGTGAGAGCACACAAATGGCATATCTATCAAGGGCAACAGGGCGGTCAGATATCATTGCAAAACAAGGCATGGTTGCTTCTTCTCAACCATTAGCCACACAAACAGGTCTTGAGATTCTTCATAATGGGGGAAATGCAGTTGATGCGGCAGTTGCCACTGCAGCAGTGTTGGATATTGTTGAGCCATTTAGCACTGGTTGTGGTGGAGATGCTTTTGCATTAATTCATCTTCCTGAAGGAAAGACTCCACTATGCATCAATGGATCTGGTAGGTCTGGGTCTCTTATCACGTTAGATGAACTACTCACCAAAGGATGGAAGGAGATGCCACTTAGAGGTGGTCCTCCTGTTACAGTTCCTGGTGCAATGCATATGTGGTATTATATCGTTGAGAAATATGGTTCCCTTGAGTTCGGAGATGTATTAGCTCCCGCAATACGATATGCACGTGAAGGATTTCCAGTTTCTGACATCATCTCTCAAATATGGCCTGTGGCTTCCAGTGTTCTAATTAACGATTATGCAAAATCATTGTATTCCATTAATGGACGTCCACCAATAATGGGTGAAACAATGAAAAACAAAGACCTTGCTAAAGTCTTCGAAGCAGTTGCCAATAATGGCTTGCATGAGTTCTATTCTGGAAAAATCGCAGAAGCTATTGTAAATATTGTACAAGAACATGGAGGATTTTTGACCCTTGAAGATCTTGAGCGTCACTCGACCAAAGAGACCCATCCAATTTCTACTTCATATAGGGGATTAGATGTCTTTGAACATCCTCCCAATGGTCAAGGGTTCGCAGCATTGATTATGCTTAATTTAATGGAAGAATTCAACATTCCTGATTTGGATGCTATGAGTGCCAAACGCATTCACTTGATGATTGAATGCAAGAAGTTGGCATATGCTGACTTATTGCAACATAATGCGGATATGGACTATTACAACATCCCACTGGAGCGACTCCTATCGAAATCTTACGCGAAAGAGCGGATGCATCTTATCAACTCACACAGAGCAATGAACAATTTTTCATCAGGAATCAACGTTAGAAGTGACACAGTATACCTTGCTACCGCAGATGGAGATGGTCGGGCGGTTTCTTTTATTAATAGTCTCTATCATGGATTTGGAAGCGGTTTAGTTGTTCCTGAAACTGGTATCAAACTTCAAAACAGAGGTAACCTCTTTTCACTAGATCCCAATCATCCAAATTGCTACGCACCTCGAAAATTGCCTTTTCATACAATAATTCCTGGTGCGCTCTACAAGGATGGCGAATTCTATGGTGTGTTTGGAATAATGGGTGGTTCCCATCAAGCGCAAGCTCATGGTCAGTTCATCAGTAATTTGATAG